>NZ_JAJSYW010000274.1:0-6330 GCF_036815005.1 Streptomyces sp. IBSBF 2435
CCCCAGTTCCCCGCGCCCCGGAGGGCACGCCCCCCAGGGGCGCGAGGAACCGCGCGAGCAACCACAGCGCACCGCAAGGTGGGACCGCCACCGTAAGCGGCAATCCCCCAGGGGCGCGGGGAACCGCGCGCTCAGCCATGGTGCAAGCGGCACGGTGAAGGCCACCGTAAGTGGCACCCCCAGGGTGCGGGGAACTGCGCGACCAGCCACGACGGCGCGGAAGCAGCGCGGCCACCGCAAGTGGCGACCACCCCTCACCCCCTCAAGCCCGCGCGGCCAGCGCATCGCACAGCAACCCCACCGCCGCCGAAAACGCATGGTCCGGCGGCGTCCCGTAGCCGACGACGAGGGCGGTCGGGTGGGAAGCGGCGGAGCCGAACGCGGGGAGCCCGGGGACGGCGAGCCCCAGCCGGTGCGCCCGGCCGACCACGGCGTCCAGCGGCGCGCCGCCCGCCGGGAGTTCCAGCACCAGGTGCAGCCCGGCGGCGATGCCGGACACACGCACGCCGGGCGCGCGCTCGGCCAGCACCTCCACCACCCGGTCGCGCCGCGCGCGATACCGCACCCGCATCCGCCGCACGTGCCGGTCGTACGCCCCGGACCGGATGAACTCCGCCAGCGTCAACTGGTCGATCACCGCCGACTGGTGGTCGGCCAACCGCTTCTCCCGCACCACCGCGTCGAGCAGATGCGGAGGGACCGCGATCCAGGCCAGCCGCAGCCCGGGGGCGAGGCTCTTGCTGGCGGTGCCGGCGTAGACGACGTGGTCGGGGGCGAGCGCCTGGAGCGCGGCCACCGGCTGCCGGTCGTAGCGGAACTCGCCGTCGTAGTCGTCCTCGACGACGATTCCGCCGGTGGACCTGGCCCAGGCGGCGACGGCCGTGCGGCGCGCGGGGGAGAGGCGTACCCCCAGCGGGAACTGGTGCGCCGGGGTGAGCAGCACCGCGGGGACACCGGTCCCGAGGTCCTCCACCCGGGCGCCGTCCGCGTCGACGGGGAGAGGTACGGGTTCGAGTCCCGCGGCCCGCAGCACCGTCGGGATGTCGGGCAGGCCGACCGTCTCGACGGCGGCGCGGCGTGCCCCGCGGGCGTACAGGACGCGAAGGAGCAGGCCGACGGCCTGGATATAGCCGGTGCAGATGACCAGGTGGTCCGGGTCGGTGCGGACACCGCGGACCCGGGCGAGGTAGTCGGCGAGCGCGGTGCGCAGCTCGGGCCGGCCGCGCGGGTCGGTGTAGCCGAAGGCCTCGTTGGGGGCCGCGGTCAGGGCGCGGCGGGCGGCCCGCAGCCAGGCGGTGCGCGGGAAGGACGACAGGTCGGGCGAGCCGGGCCACAGCACGTAGGGGAGCCCGGTGCGGTCCGGTACGACGTCGGCGGGTTCGGTGCGCGGCCGGTCCGCCGCGGGGCGGGCCGGGCGGCGTACCGGAAGGGCGGGCCGGGCGGCGACGGTCGTGCCGGAGCCCTGCCTGGCGGTGAGCCAGCCCTCGGCGACGAGCTGGCCGTAGGCGTCGGCGACGGTGTTGCGGGCCAGGCCCAGATCGTGGGCCAGGACGCGGCTGGACGGCAGCCGGGTGCCGGGGGCGAGCCGCCCGTCGCGTACGGCCGCGCGCAGCGCCTCCTCCAGGCCCGCCCGGGTGCGCTGCCCGGCCAGGTCGAGCAGCAGGTCGTAACTCCCGCTGCCGCGCTGCGGAATGGCCCGGTCGTTCATGCCCCAAGTGGACCACAGGGCGGTGCCACTTCCCGTCTACGGTGGCTGCATGACCACGATTCCCCCGGCTGACGAAGCCGTTCCCGCACCTGTCCGCCGGATCGACCTCAAGGACAAGGCGCCGGACTTCTACCAGGCGATGTTCGCCCTCGACAAGGCCGCGGCCCTGGGCCTGGACCCGGTGGTGCGCGAGCTGGTCAGGGTCCGCGTCTCCCAGCTCAACGGCTGCGCCTACTGCGTCGACAAGCACAGCGCCGACGCCCGCAAGGAGGGCGTGCCGGAGCAGAAGCTGTACGGCCTGACGGTCTGGCGCGAGACCCCGTTCTTCACCGCCCGCGAACGCGCCGCCCTTGCCCTGGCCGAGGCGATGACCCACCTGGGCGAGCACGGCGTGCCCGACGACGTCTACGACGAGGCCGCCAAGCTCTTCGACGAGGACGAATTGCCGCGGCTCATTGCGATGGGCGTCGCAATGAACGCCTGGAACCGGATCGGCGTCACCTGCCGGATGTCACCGGCGACCCGGCCGTAGCGCCGTCCGGACCGGGAGGACCGTCCGCGCCGCCCTCGCCGAAGCGGGCCAGCACCAGTGCGCCCACCACGGCCAGCACGAAGCCGACGACGGCGACGGGCGCCCAGCCGGGGCGGGTGCGGTCGTCCAGGGCCAGGACGCCGACCAGAGCGGGGCCGATCGTCTCGCCGATGACCATTCCCGCGGTCGCCGTGGTGACCGAGCCCTTGCTCAGGGCCGAGGTCAGCAGCAGGAAGGCGGAGCCGCCGCCGAGCAGCAGCGCGTAGAGGGCCGGGCTGGTGACGCTGTCGATGATCCGGACCGACACCTCGACCACGCCGAAGCCCAGCCCGGCGCCGAGACCGAGCACCGCGGCCCTGGCGCGGCCCGGCAGCCGCCCCGCCGCGAGCCCCACCAGCAGGACGCCGCCGGCCGCCAGGAGCGCGGCCCAGCGCAGCGCGGAAGTGCCGTGCCCGTGCCCCTCGCCGCCCGAGGCGAGCCCGAGCAGCGCCAGGCCGCCGCAGACCGTGCCGACCGCGCCCCACTCGACGCGTTGCAGCGTCACGCGCAGCAGCCGGCTCGCGGCGACCGCGGTCACCGCGAGGCTCGCAGCCAGGGCCGCGCCGACCGCGTAGATGGGCAGCGCCCGGAGCGCGACCAGCTCCATGGCGAAGCCGACCGCGTCCAGGCCGAGCCCGGCGATGTACACCCGCTGGGCCAGCGCCCGCGCGAGCAGCCGGGTGTCCACCCCCGACCCGCTGCCCGGCTCGGCGGCGCGCGCCCCCTTGGCCTGAAGTACCGACGCCACCCCGAAGCACACGGCCGCCACGAGCGCCGCCACCATCCCGATGATCACCCTCGCACCTTACGGCGGGAGCGGACCGGGCCTGCGCGAGCAGGCGGTCCGTACGCGCGGGGCGCCGGACCTACGCGCGCAGGGCGGTCCGTACGCGCGGGGCGCCGGACCGGACCTACCCGCGCAGGGCGGCACGCAGCTGGTCGAGGGACCAGTCGAGGTCGTCCTTGGAGATGACCAGCGGCGGCGCCAGCCGGATCGTGGCGGTGTGGGTGTCCTTGGCCAGCACACCGCGCCTGAGCAGCGCCTCGGAGACGGTGCGGCCGGTGCCCAGCGCCGGCGGGATGTCCAGGCCCGCCCACAGGCCGCGGCCGCGGACCGCGGTCAGGGTGCCGGCCGCCAGCAGGGAGCCCAGCTCGCGGTGCAGGTGGTCCCCGAGGTCCGCGGCCCGCCGCTGGTATTCGCCGGTGCGCAGCATCGCGATGACTTCCAGCCCGACCGCGCAGGCCAGCGGGTTGCCGCCGAAGGTGGAGCCGTGTTCGCCGGGGCGGAAGACACCGAGCACGTCGCGGGACGACACGACCGCGGAGACCGGGACGACCCCGCCGCCGAGCGCCTTGCCGAGCACGTACATGTCGGGTACGACGCCCTCGTGCTCGCACGCGAAGGTGCGGCCGGTGCGGCCCAGGCCCGACTGGATCTCGTCGGCGATGAAGAGCGTGCCGCGCTCGGCGGTGATCCGGCGCACCCCGGCGAGGTAGCCCGGCGGCGGCACCAGGACGCCCGCCTCGCCCTGGATCGGCTCCAGCAGCACCGCGACGGTATCCGCGTCGACCGCCGCGTCGAGGGCGTCGAGGTCGCCGTAGGGGACGACCTCGAAGCCGGGCGTGTACGGGCCGAAGTCGGCGCGCGCCTCGGGGTCGGTCGAGAAGCTGATGATCGTCGTGGTGCGGCCGTGGAAGTTGCCGTCGGCGACGACGATCTTCGCCCGCCCGTCGGGCACGCCCTTGACCTGGTAGCCCCACTTGCGGGCGGTCTTCACGGCGGTCTCCACCGCCTCGGCGCCGGTGTTCATGGGCAGCACCATCTCCATGCCGCACAGCTCCGCCAGCTCCGTACAGAACTGCGCGAAGCGGTCGTTGTGGAAGGCCCGCGACGTGAGGGTGACCCGGTCGAGCTGCGCCTTGGCCGCGGCGATCAGCCGGGGGTGGGCGTGACCGAAGTTCAGCGCGGAGTAGCCGGCGAGCATGTCGACGTAGCGGCGGCCCTCGACGTCGGTCACCCAGGCGCCCTCCGCCTCGGCGATCACCACGGGCAGCGGGTGGTAGTTGTGCGCGCTGTGCGCCTCGGCGGCAGCGATCTGCCGGTCGGTGGCGGAGGAGCTGCCGTCGGCAGCGGAAATCCGGGATGTGCTCGTGGTCACGTGCGTACTCCGTTCGTCGTGCGTCGGGAGCCAGGCGCCCTGCCTGGGAGCGGGGGCGGGGTGTGCCCCCGGGGCGGTGCCCCATTTCTATCGTCGCTCACCGGCGATGGCATGAAACCTTCCGGTGAAAACGCCGTCGCGTCGCAGATCCGCCGGTGCCGCTCAGGGGTGTGGGACCGCGCGCCGACCTGAGAGAATGGTGAGCATGGCCTCAGATCGTCCCCGCGCCCTCTCGGGCATCCAGCCCACCGCCGGTTCCTTCCACCTGGGGAATTACCTCGGTGCGGTCCGGCAGTACGTGGCGCTCCAGGAGTCGCACGACGCGTTCTACATGGTCGTGGACCTGCACGCGATCACCGTCCCGCAGGACCCGGCGGAGCTGCGCGCGAACACCCGGCTCGCCGCCGCCCAGCTGCTGGCGGCCGGGCTCGACCCGGAGCGCTGCACGCTCTTCATCCAGAGCCATGTGCCCGAGCACGCCCAGCTCGGCTGGGTCATGAACTGCATCACCGGATTCGGCGAGGCCTCCCGGATGACGCAGTTCAAGGACAAGTCCGCCAAGCAGGGCGCCGACCGCGCCACGGTGGGCCTGTTCACGTACCCGATCCTCCAGGTCGCCGACATCCTGCTCTACCAGGCGGACGCCGTCCCGGTCGGCGAGGACCAGCGCCAGCACATCGAGCTGACCCGCGACCTGGCCGAGCGCTTCAACAGCCGCTACGGGCCGACCTTCACCGTCCCGGCGCCGCACATTGTGCGGGAGGTCGCCAAGATCTACGACCTCCAGGACCCGACCGCGAAGATGAGCAAATCCGCGGCCTCCGCCAAGGGCCTGGTCAACCTGCTGGACGACCCGAAGGTCTCGGCGAAGAAATTCCGCAGCGCCGTCACCGATACCGACACGGTCATCCGGTACGACGAAACGGAAAAGCCGGGCGTCAGTAATCTGCTCACCATTCACTCCGCTCTCACCGGTACCGGAATTCCGGAACTGGAACAGCAGTACGAGGGCAAGGGCTACGGTGCGCTCAAGACCGACCTCGCGGACATCTTCGTGGAGTGGGTCACACCGTTCCACGAACGTACGAGGGAGTATCTGGAGGACCCGGAAACCCTGGACTCCCTGCTGGCCAAGGGCGCGGAGAAGGCGAGGGCCGTCGCGGCGGAAACCCTGGCGTCGGCGTACGACCGCATGGGCCTGGTGCCGGCCAAGCACTGAGCCACCGGGGACGTACGGCACGCGGAACGGGGTAACGGGGTACGGGGGTACGGCACCACGCACGAGCGTGTGCCGGCGGCGAGGGCCTGCCGACGGCACTGACCTGGGGGAAAGGGGTGAACGCCATGGAGACCACCACGACGATCGGCGTGTCCATCGCGGTCCCGGAGCCGTACGGACGGCTGCTCCAGGAGCGCCGTGCGGGCTTCGGCGACCCGGCCGCGTACGGCATCCCCACCCATGTGACGCTGCTGCCGCCCACCGAGGTCGGCTGCACCGAGCTGCCGCCGCTGCGCCGCCACCTGGCCCAGGTCGCGGCGGAGGGGCGCGCCTTCCCGATGCGGCTGCGCGGCACCGACACCTTCCGGCCGCTGTCCCCGGTCGTCTATGTGCGCCTGGCCGAGGGCGCCGGGGGCTGCGCCGAACTGCAGGAGAAGGTCAGGTCGGGCCCGGTCGCCCGCGAGCTGCAATTCCCCTACCACCCGCACGTCACGGTCGCCCACGGCATCGCCGAGGCCGCCATGGACCGCGCCCAGCGCGAACTGGCCGACTTCACAGCCGACTGGACCGCCACCGGCTTCGCCCTCTACGAGCAGGGCGGCGACGGGGTGTGGCGCAAGATGCGTGAATACCCTTTCGGCAAGGAGCCCCCCGCCGTCCCCCACCAGCACCC
>NZ_JAJSYW010000275.1:0-6325 GCF_036815005.1 Streptomyces sp. IBSBF 2435
GCGGAACGTTCCGCCCCCTGCGTCGCCCGCTCTCGGGGCCGGCCCCGAGCGCCCCTGGGCGGGGTGCCGCGTGCGGTGGCGTTTCGCCTCCACCACGGCTGTGGTCGCACGCGCGGTTCCCCGCGCCCCCGGGCGATTGCCACCTCCTGTCGCCTTCGCACCTGCGGTGCGCGGTGGCTGGCCGCGCGGTTCCCCCGCGCCCCTGGGCAGTTGCCATTTGCCGCGGCATCGCCTTCCTTCCCACTGCCCTGGCTGAGCGCGCAGTTCCCCGCGCCCCTGAGGGGCACCCTCTCCCGCGGAGAGGGGCACCCTCTCCCGCGGAGGGCAGCCACCAGGGCCCGGGGAAGGGACCGGGAGCGGGGGTGGGGGGACCCACGAGGGCCTGGCGAACGCCCGGAGGGCGTGGCACGGCTACCCTTGACAGGTGACCGACGCCAGAGAGACCGCAGCCCCGGAAGACGCGGCGCCGGTTCCGCTGCTGGACCCGCGCGAGGGTATCCCGCCGGTGACCGCGGACCCGGAGGCGCTCGCGGAAGTCGTCGCGGCCTTCGCCGCAGGTTCCGGCCCGGTCGCCGTCGACGCCGAGCGCGCCTCCGGCTACCGCTACGGGCAGCGGGCCTACCTGGTCCAGCTGCGCCGCGCCGGAGCAGGCACTGCACTGATCGACCCCGTCGGGTGTCCCGACCTGTCCACCCTGGACGCCGCGCTGCGCGGCACCGAGTGGGTACTGCACGCCGCCACCCAGGACCTGCCCTGCCTCGCGGAGCTGGGCATGCACCCGACCTCGCTCTTCGACACCGAGCTGGCCGGGCGGCTGGCCGGCTTCCCGCGGGTCGGGCTCGGCGCGATGGTCGAGCAGGTGCTGGGCTTCGCCCTGGAGAAGGGCCACTCCGCGGTCGACTGGTCCACCCGCCCGCTGCCCGAGCCCTGGCTGCGGTACGCGGCGCTCGACGTCGAGCTGCTGGTCGACCTGCGCGACGCGCTGGAGGAGGAGCTGCGCACCCAGGGCAAGCTGGAGTGGGCGCTCCAGGAGTTCGCGGCCATCGCCGCCGCCCCGCCGCCGGCCCCCCGGGTGGACCCGTGGCGCCGTACGTCGGGCATGCACAAGGTGCGCAGGCGGCGGCAGATCGGCGTGGTGCGCGAACTGTGGCTGGCCCGCGACCGTACCGCCCGGGAGCGGGACGTCTCCCCCGGGCGGGTGCTGAGCGACGCGGCGATCGTGGCCGCGGCGCTGGAGAACCCGCCGAATGTGCACGCGCTGGCCGCGCTGCCCGGTTTCGGGCACCGGATGGGCCGCCGCCAGCTCGACCAGTGGCAGGCCGCCGTCGACAAGGCCCGCGGGCTGCCGGAGCGCGAGCTGCCGCAGCCGACGGCCGCGTACACGGGACCGCCGCCGCCGCGCGCCTGGGCCGACAAGGACCCGGCCGCCGCGGCCCGCCTGTCGGCGGCCCGCGCCGCGGTCACCGGCCTGGCGGAGGAGCTGAATCTGCCGCAGGAGAATCTGCTCACCCCGGACACCGTCCGCCGGGTGTGCTGGTCGCCACCCGGCGACCGCTCCCCCGACGCGGTCGCGGCGGCGCTGGCCGCGCTGGGCGCCCGCCCGTGGCAGATCGAGCTGACCACCCCGCTGCTCGCCAAGTCCCTCACCGCGCGCCCGGCGCCGGAGCCCGTGCCGGAGCCGGAGGAATAGCCCCTTTTCCGGTGTGACCTACGCCGCTTCCCCGGGTTGTACTGTCCCGACCTGTTACTGGCGAGTAGCATGATGGTGGGCGCCGTTGCTCGTTCCGCGAGGTGCGGTGCCCCGCACCTCCACCATCCCCCCGGTCACCCCGGTGAGCGCGCCCAAGGCCGCGCCGGTGTCCGTCGACACCGGATCGCGGCGGCCGGCGGCGAGCGAACACAGAAAGAGGGAACCTCGTGCCCCGTACTGCGAGGGACGTCGTCTTCGTCGACGGCGTCCGCACCCCGTTCGGCAAAGCGGGCCCGAAGGGCATCTACCACGAGACCCGCGCCGACGACCTGGTGATCAAGTGCGTCCGGGAACTGCTGCGGCGCAACCCCGACCTCGACCCGGCCCGTATCGACGAGGTCGCCGTCGCCGCGACGACGCAGATCGGCGACCAGGGGCTCACCCTGGGCCGCACCGCGGGGATCCTGGCCGGGCTGCCGACGACCGTGCCCGGGTTCTCGATCGACCGGATGTGCGCCGGCGCGATGACCGCGGTGACGACGACGGCCGGCGGCATCGCCTTCGGCGCGTACGACGTGGTGGTCGCGGGCGGTGTCGAGCACATGGGGCGGCACCCGATGGGCGAGGGCGTGGACCCGAACCCGCGGTTCGTCTCGGAGAAGCTGGTCGACGAGTCCGCGATGTCCATGGGCATGACCGCGGAGAACCTGCACGACCGCTTCCCGCAGCTGACCAAGGCGCGGGCCGACGAATTCGCGGTCCGCAGCCAGGAGAAGGCGGCGAAGGCGTACGCCAACGGCCGGATCCAGCAGGACCTGGTGCCGATCGCGATCCGCCGCACCAACGCCGAGGCCGGCGAGACCGGCTGGGGTCTGGCGACCGCCGACGAGCCGATGCGCCCGGGCACCACCCTGGAGCAGCTGGCCGCGCTCAAGACGCCCTTCCGGGCGCACGGCCGGGTCACCGCGGGCAACGCGGCGGGCCTCAACGACGGCGCGACCGCCTCGCTGCTGGCCGCCGAGGACGTCGCGGCCGAGCTGGGCCTGCCGGTGCGGATGCGCCTGGTGTCGTACGCCTTCGCTGGCGTTCCGCCCGAGGTGATGGGCATCGGCCCGATCCCGGCCACCGAGAAGGCGCTCGCCAAGGCGGGCCTGGGCATCGACGACATCGGGCTCTTCGAGGTCAACGAGGCCTTCGCCGTCCAGGTGCTGTCGCTGCTCGACCACTACGGCATCGCCGACGACGACCCGCGGGTCAACCAGTACGGCGGCGCGATCGCCTTCGGGCACCCGCTGGCCTCCTCCGGGGTGCGGCTGATGACCCAGCTGGCCCGGCAGTTCGAGGAGCAGCCGCACGTGCGGTACGGCATCACCACGATGTGCGTCGGCTTCGGCATGGGCGGCACGGTCGTCTGGGAGAACCCCCACTTCGACGGGAGCGGCAAGTGACAAGCACCACCGAACTTCTGGCGCACGCGGCCGAGCTGTTCCCCGGCGAGGTCGTCACCGACGCGCAGGTGCGGCATCTGGACCTGCCGGGCGCGGGGCGCTTCGCGCTGATCACGCTGGACAACGGCTTCGACCACACCAAGCCGACCACCTTCGGCCCGCAGTCGCTCGCCAAGCTGGACGCGGCGATCGACCAGGTCGAGCAGGAGGCCGCGGACGGCACGATCAGCGGTGTCGGCATCACCGGCAAGCCGTTCGTCTTCGCCGTCGGCGCCGACCTCAAGGGCATGGAGCTGGTCAAGCACCACCAGGACGCGCTCTCGGTCGGCAAGGGCGGCCACGACGTCTTCAAGCGGCTGTCCTCGCTGGCGGTGCCGACCTTCGCCTATTACAACGGCGCGGCAATGGGCGGCGGCGTCGAGGTCGGCCTGCACTGCACGTACCGCACGGTGTCGGCCTCGGTGCCGGCCTTCTCGATGCCCGAGGTCTTCCTCGGCCTGGTGCCCGGCTGGGGCGGCTGCGCGCTGCTGCCGAACCTGATCGGCGCGGACCGCGCGGTCACCGTGATCGTCGAGAACTCGCTCAACCAGAACCGCCAGCTCAAGGGCACCCAGGTCTTCGAACTGGGCATCGCCGACGCGCTCTTCGAGGCCGCGGACTTCCTTGAGCAGTCGCTGGCCTGGACCGCGGCCGTGCTCAAGGGCGAGATCGAGGTCGTACGCCCCGAGCTGGACCGCGGCCAGGCGTGGGACCAGGCGGTGGAGCGCGGGCGCTTCATCGCCGACGGCAAGGTGCACGGGGCGGCCCCGGCCGCCTACCGCGCGCTGGACATCATCGCAGCGGTCAAGGACGGCGACCTCCAGCGGGGCTTCGACGCCGAGGACGTCGCGCTGGCCGACCTGACCATGAGCGGCGAACTGCGCAGCGGCATCTACGCCTTCGACCTGGTGCAGCGGCGCGGCAAGCGCCCGGTCGGCGCGCCGGACAAGGCGCTGGCCCGCCCGGTGACGAAGGTCGGCGTGGTCGGCGCGGGCCTGATGGCGTCTCAGCTGGCGCTGCTGTTCGTGCGCCGCCTCGAAGTGCCGGTGGTGCTCACCGACATCGACCAGGCGCGGATCGACAAGGGCGTGGGCTACGTCCACGGCGAGATCGACAAGCTGCTCGCCAAGCACCGGATCGGCCAGGACCAGGCGAACCGGCTCAAGGCGCTGGTGAGCGGACACCTCGACAAGGCCGCGGCTTTCGGTGACGCGGATTTCGTCATCGAGGCGGTCTTCGAGGAGATGGGCGTCAAGCAGCAGGTCTTCGCCGAGCTGGAGGCGGTGGTACGCCCGGACGCGATCCTGGCCACCAACACCTCCTCGCTGTCGGTGACCGAGATGGCCGCGAAGCTCGACCACCCCGAGCGGGTGGTGGGCTTCCACTTCTTCAACCCGGTCGCGATCCTGCCGCTGCTGGAGATCGTCCGCGGCGAGGGCACCGACGACGCCTCACTCGCGACGGCTTTCGCGGTGGCCAAGAAGCTGCGCAAGACCGCGGTCCTGGTCAAGGACGCGCCGGCCTTCGTCGTCAACCGGATCCTGACCCGCTTCATGGGCGAGATCCAGAACGTCATCGACGAGGGCACTCCGGTGGCGGTCGCCGAGAAGGCCATCGAGCCGCTGGGCCTGCCGATGTCCCCGCTGGTGCTGCTGGAGCTGGTCGGCCCGGCCATCGGCCTGCACGTCTCGGAGACCCTGCACGGGGCCTTCCCCGACCGCTTCACGGTGTCGGAGAACCTGGCGGCGGTCGTCAAGGCGGGCAAGCGCGGCTTCTACGTGTACGACTCGGGCCGCCCCGAGCTGGACCCGGAGGTCGCCGCGCTGCTCCAGCAGGGCGACAGCGTGCTGACCGAGCAGCAGGTGCGCGACCGGGTGCTGGACGCGGTGGCCCAGGAGATCGGGCTGATGCTGGACGAGGGTGTGGTCGCCGAGGCGCAGGACGTCGACCTGTGCCTGATCACGGGCGCCGGCTGGCCCTTCCACCTGGGCGGTGTCACCCCCTACCTGGACCGTGAGGGCGTCTCGCAGCGGGTGAACGGCAAGCCCTTCCTCGCCCCGGGCGTGGCGAGCGTCCCGGCCTGACCGGGCATCACGGAGGGGGGCGGGGCCGTGGACGGCCCCGCCCCCCTTTTTCGTGTGCCTCAGGCCGCGGGCAGCGGGCGTCAGCCGGCCAACGCGGGGGTCTCGGTCGGGGTGGCCTGGAGCGCCACGACCCGCTTGGCCTCCTTGATGATCTTGTCGTGCAGCTTCGCCGGGGTCAGCGTGGTGCTCACGCCCTTGACGCTGACGCCGTTGAGCTGGACGACGGGGACCGCGCCCAGGTCGGCGGCGGCGAAGAGCTGCTGCGACTTGTCCGCCCAGCCCTCGTGGTCGCGCTGCTCGATGCACGGGTCGAAGCTGGAGGCCTTGATCTTGCCGGCCTTGCGGGCCAGCTTCTTCATCAGGCTCTCGCTGGCCAGCGCGTCGCTCCTGGGGTCGGCGGGCTGGGCCTTCCACACCTCGGCCACGAAGGCCGCGAAACGGCTCTGGTCCTGCGCGCAGGCCGCGGCGTTCGCTGCCACCAGCGCGCCGGTCCCGCCGTACTGCTTGTCGGTCGCCGTCACCAGGCGGTACTGGAACTGCACCTGGCCGGTGGTCAGCAGCTGCTGGAAGACCGCCCCGTACTCCTCCTGGAAGGCCTTGGAGTCCGGGCTGCGCAGGTCCTCGTAGACCGTGACGGTGACCGGGATCGTCGGGCGCACCGGGATGGCGAGCTTGGGTCCCGCCGGGGGCGTCGGGCTGGGCGACGCGGTGCCCGCCGGGGGGGCCGTCGGCACCGGCGCCGCGGCCACCGCGCCGCTGGGCTCGGAGACCTTGGTGTCCTTGTTGCTGCGGACATGGGCGCCGATCACCGCGGAACCGCCGAAGACCACGGCCATCGCCACCACGCCGATCGCGTACGGGCGCATCCGGTCCAACAGGCTCTTGCGCTTCTTCTTCGGGGCCGCCGAACCGCCCGGGGTGCTGGGTCCCTTGGACTCCGCCATTTGCTACGCCACCTCGATCATCCGCACTGCTCTCGCGCATTTCTACCATCGGTCCCGGGGGGCGCCGGGCGGGGGGGGGGGGGGGGGGGGGGGGGGGGGGGGGGGGGGGGGGGGGGGGGG
>NZ_JAJSYW010000276.1:0-6240 GCF_036815005.1 Streptomyces sp. IBSBF 2435
AAGCCGCGGCCGGGCGGCGGGCGGCGGAAGCCCGGGCGGTGGGTGCGGGAGGCCCGAACGGCGGGCGCAGGAAGCCGGGCGGCGGGTGCGCCCCCCCGGGAAGGGAGCGCACCCGCCGTCGTCCTTCAGGTGCCGGACGGCTACCCGTCGATGCGGTGCGTGCTCCAGAACGACGTCAGATCCGTCGACGTCGCCGCCTGCGCCGCCGCCTTGAACTCGGCGGTCGTGGAGACCCCGTACCAGTGCGCCTGCGCGTAGTTCCGCAGCAGGGTCGTCATCGCGCTGTCACCGACGAGCCGCCGCAGGTCGTGCAGCGCGCACTTGCCGTACCCGTACACCACCGTGGAGTAGCGCGACGAGTGCGCGTCCCAGTAGGCCATCGAGTTCGTGATCTTCTCGCTGGACGACGCCCACGACACGCTGTTCCAGCAGTTCGTGCCGGTCTTGCCCTGCGCGAGGTCCGTGGAGTAGTCCGTGAACGCCTCGTCCAGCCAGGGGCTGTTGTACTCGTCGTCGCCGACGATCCCGTACCACCACTGGTGGCCCAGCTCGTGGGTGAGCGCGGTGCTGTCGACCAGGTCCAGGACGAAGCCCGGGTATTCCATCCCGCCGAACCAGAAGTTGTTGTCCAGCACGGCGTCCACCTCACCGTACGGGAAGGCCCCGAAGCGTCCCGCGTGCGCGTCGATCGCCGAGATCGAGGTGCTGAGCATCGACTGGGCGTTCGCCGAGCTGATGCCGCTGACCGAGTAGACGTTGACCTTCGTCCCGGCGGGCGAGGTGCCCGAGACCTTGCTGAACGCGCCCGCCGCCCAGGCGAAGTCCCGGACCTTGCTGGCGGTGGCCGTGGTGACCGTGCGGCCCGAGGCTCCGGGGGTGTCGACCGACGTGCCGGTGGCGGGCACCAGCAGGCTCGTCGGGTGGTCGAGGGTCACCCGGAAGTCCGCGGCGAGCGAGTAGAAGGCCTCGCCGTTGTTGGTGTACGGGTCCAGGTGCCAGCCGGAGCCGTCCCTGATCGCCAGCAGCGGCAGCGCGTTGCCGATGAAGCTGAACGCGCCGTCCCGCCCGAACCGGTCGGCGCCGCTGGGCACCACGATCTTCAGGTCGAACCCGATGGTGCCGGACTGGCCCTGGGCCAGCGGCGAGGGCAGCGTGATGTCGAGGGCCGTGCAGCCGACCGACAGCGCGCCCGCGGTGCCGCCGGTCACATTGGTGACGGTGATCGGCGTGGTCGGGCAGCTGCCGTGGTAGTTGTCCCACAGCCGCAGGTAGACGTCATTGAGCGGCGAGGGCGAGGCGTTGGTGAAGGTCACGCTCTCGTGGCCGTTCCACGTGGCGCCGGTCGTGTCGCTGGTGAGGCTGACGGTGTACGCGGGCGAGGCCGGCGTACGGGTGGAGTCCGCGGGTGGCGGGGTGGTGGGCGGCGTCGTCGGCGGGGTGGTCGGCGGGGTGCCGCCGCCCGAGGTGGTGAGCGCCACGTCGTCGATCACGAAGCTGGTCTGCTGCCCGGAGTCCTCGGTGCCGCTGAAGGCCAGGCTCACGTTCTGCCCGATGAACGAGGACACGTCGAAGGTCCGCTGCACGTACCCGGTGGCCGCGTTGAGGTTCGAGTACGTCGCGAGCGTGCTGCTGCCGAGCTTCGCGGTGAGCTTGTCGTACGCGGTGGTGGTCGTCGTCTCGGCGGTGTCGATGTGCAGCCACACGGTCAGCGAGGCGGCACTGCATCCCGCGGGTATCGCCAGCGACTGGCTGAGCGTGTCCGTGTGCGTGGAGCCGTAGCCGTTCAGCCAGGCGAAGTAGCTGCCCGCGTGCGCGCTCTGGCCGCCGCCGGTGGTGATCACCCCGCTCGACGCGGTCCAGGGCGAAGTCCCGTTCTCGAAGCCGCCGTTGCCGACGACCTGGCCGGGGGAGCAGGCCGCTGCCGCGCCGGGCGCGCGGGCGGCGCCGGTGGTGCCCGCCGCACCGGCCATGCCGGCCACGCCGAGGCTCACCGCGACGGCGAGCCCGGCCGCGCCTGCGCCGGCCATCAGGGAGAGAAGTCGTTTCCTCATCTACTCATCGGTCCTCTCGGAGGGTGGGGGATGAGCCGGCAAGTGGCGCTGCCGTAGGGGGAGTCTGAACACGACCGCTCCCCGCCGGTAAGGTCCGGCGGGGAGCGGTAGGGATATCCCTATGCGGTTGCTGTGCGACCCCGCTCGCGGGCCGGGGCGGCCAGGACGGCAGCGTCCAGTTCCGGTTGGCGCCGCCGCAGGTCCGGATCCGCAGCCGGGTGCCGTCGGCGGAGCTGGGCCCTGCGGCGTCCAGGCACCTGCCGGAGCCCGCGTCGACCAGGGTGGCGGGCCGGCGACGCCGGCGGGCGGACCGGAGCGGCATCGCTGTTCCGCGGGTACCGGCCACGCCGCCGCCGTATGCACTGTCGGGAGCACGAGGGGGCTGGGGCCACGATGCAGATTCTGATCCGGTGTGTCGCGGAGGACGACGGCGACGACGTCTCCTCCGAATTGTTCGACTGGCCTGTGGACGACGCCGATGCGCGCAGGCACGCCGCTCCCGAACTGAAGCCCGACACGCCCGCGCCCGGCAAGCTCGGCGGTGCGGAGCTTGTCCAACTCGTCCTGAGCGGCGCGTTCAGCGCCACTTCGCTCGGCGTCGTGCTCGCTCAGTGGCGCGAGCAGCGGCGGCTCGCCGCTGCCCCGAAGATCACCGTCACGGTCCAGAAGGACGGCAAGCAGTTCGCGGTGACCGGTGTGGACCCCGGTGAGATTCAACGCAAGCTCGACGAGCTGGACGCGGCCTGACCGGATCATGCGGTCGCCGCGCCCGAACGAGTCCCGTGCGGTGCTGATCGGGGTCGCGGACTATCCGGACAACGGGGAGCATTGGGGCTACAACAGGGCAACACCTACGTGGAGCTCGCAGATGCGATCGAGGCTGTCCGCGAGGCGCTCCGGCACACCGCCGCGGGCGGAGACAGGACCCTGCGGTTCGAGGTCGGTCCCATCGAACTGGAATTCGGCGTCGAGCTGCGGACGGACGCGAACGCCCGGGCGGGAGTCCGCGTCATGGTTCTGGCCGGCGGCCCGGACCAGACCGCGGGTGCGGCACGGCACCGCATCCGGCTCGAATTGAAGCCGGTGTCAGAAGGCGGTAGCTCCCTGATGATCGACGACAGCGGCCACATCTGGTGACCGTCCGCGGGCTGCGGCAGCGAGAGCGGCTGCGTACACCGGTCCCCGGTGGCGGGCGCCGCGGTGCCGAGCGGACAGGAGGCGGGAGCGGGACGTAGGCCGGCGGGCGCCATGGGACGGCCCTGGCGTCGCCCGGCGGCTGCCGCGTACGGGGGCTGGAGCGATTCGTCCGCGCGGGCCGCGTTCCGCAGTACGAGCCGGCGGCCGTGGGCGGCGTCCAGGCTGTTCTGATCAACCGCCGCCCGGCGCCGCCGCTGCCGCCCGGCTTCGACGCATGAGCCGCGCGGGACGCGTTCCCGCGGTCGGCGGCGCGGGCGATCGACCGCACCGGGCGCCGCCTCGGCGCGCGGTCGCGAGGGCGTTCCCGTGCACTGAGGTATGCCTCCTGCAACCGGTGGGTCGTGAAGGCCGGGTGGTGCCGGAGTGGCTTCGCACCGAACATCGTTGCAGAGCATCGCGGTTCGACGTGCGGCCCCGGCACGCGCCGTCGCCGCGCGCTGAGCTGCGCATGCCCGCCGCACCGTCGCGGTGCACTTTTTGCCGCGTACTCCGAGACTCAGGCGATGGAGGATCGTATGGCGTCAAGAGATCGCACGGATGTACCAGAACTCATCGGCCGCGCACGGGAGAAGAAGGTACTCGGCGAGGCGTTGCTGCACGCCAGAAGGGGCGAGGGCCGCGCAGTGTTCCTGGTCGGCGAGGGGGGCATCGGCAAGTCGCGGCTGGTGCTGGAGGCCACCGCGCTGGCCCGCGACGCCGGCATGCTGGTGCTGCTCGGCCGGGCCAGCAGGACCGGCCCTTCCAGCGCCATGCGCCCGCTGGCCGAGGCTCTGGCCAGCCTCTTCCGTGACGGGAGCGGGCCGTCGCGGGCGGAGATCGGCCCCTACCACGCGGCGCTCGGCGGGCTCGTCCTGGAGTACGGTCCCGGCGGCGCGGCCGGGGACACAACGGCGGTGAGCCGTACGGCAGTCGGGGACGCCACCGACGCGCCCGGCCCCGACGGAACCGGCGGGCGGCACGGGCGTACCGGCGCCGCCGACCGGGTCGATTCGTCGGCGCCGTCGCCGCTGATGCTGGCCGAAGCGATCCTGCGGCTGACCGCCGCCGCCGGCGCCGGGCGCGGCTGCCTGCTGGTCCTGGAGGACCTGCACGACGCCGACGAGCAGACCCTGGCGGTGGTCGAGTACCTGGCCGACAACATCGCCGGGCAGGGCTCGGTGCTGCTCGCCACCGTACGGCACGATCCGGGGACGGCCGGGGACCTGGCGCACGCGCTGGCCCGGCGCGGCAACGCCGTCCTGCTGCGGCCGAAGCGCTTCAGCCGGGGGGAGGTCGCCCTGCTGGCCGGCTCGGGCCTCGGCGTGAGCCCGGCCAGCCTGCCGACCGAGGCGGTCAGCCGATTATGGCGGGACAGCGCGGGGAATCCGCTGGTGGCCGACGAGTTGCTGCACGCCATGGCCAGTGCCGGCATGCTCGTCGTCGACCCCCAGGGCTGCCGGTTCGACACCGAGGCCGGGCTGGAGCTCCCCTTCGCGGTGGGGCACCGGATCACCCAGCACGTGCGGCAGCTCGGCGCGGAGATGGACCGGATGCTCCGCACCGCCGCGGTGATCGGCGAGCGGTTCCCGGTGTCGGTGCTGCAACGCGTCCTGGGCACCAGCCAGCGCAAGCTGCTCGACCACCTGCGGGCGGCCCTCGCGGCGGAAGTGCTGCAGGGCTGCGGCCCCACCGCCGACTGGTACGGCTTCCGCGACCCGATCACCCGCACGGCACTGCTCAGCCAGTTCGCCCCGACGCACCGGACAGCGCTCGCCCGGCGGGCCGCCGACGCGGTTGAGCAACTGCACCCCGGACTGCCGGACATCTGGTGCGAGTTCACCGCCGGGCTCAGGTCCGCGGCGGACGATCCGGTGAGCGCCGCCGTCCTGTGCGGCCGGGCAGGCCGCCGGGCACTCGCCGCCGGACTCGCCGGATCGGCGGCGGAACTGCTGGAGCGGGCGTGGGTGTTGTCCGACGGCGCCGGTGAACCCGGCCTGCGCGCCGACCTGCTGGACGGGCTGCTCACCGCGTTCGCCGAGACCGGCCGGGCAGGGCAGGGGCTGGAGTTCATCGACCTCCCGCAGACCTTCCACGCCGGCGCGACGGAGCCAAGCCGGCTGGCCGGCCTGCACATCCGCCTCGCCCGGCTGGCAGCCGCCGCGGGACGCCGGGCGGAAGGCCGCAGACAGGTGCAGCTCGCGCAGGCGGCGCTGGGCACCGGCGCCACCGACCGGGACTCGGCCGTGCTGGACACGGTCGCCGCGTGGGTGCTGTCGGACTCCCCGCGCGAGGCGGAGCTGCGTGCCGCGCGGGCGGTGGCCACGACGGAACGGGCCGGCCTGCCCGACGCCCGGTGCCGGGCGCTGACCGCACGCGGCGCCCTGGCCATGCGCCACGGCTCGGCCGAGGCGTCCCACTGGCTGACCCGGGCCCGGACCGCGGCCCTCGCCCACAGCCTCCCCCTGCGGCGGCTGGAGGCCACGTATCTGCTGGCCGAGGACGAGTGGCTGGCCCGCGGCGACCGTGCCGCGCTGCTGAACGCCCGCGGCGAGGCCGACCGGCTCGGGGCCGGCTTCATCGCCCACATCGCGGGCAGCAGGCTGGCCCTGGACCACGCGCTGCGCGGCGAGTACGCGGCGGCCGACCGGCTCGCCGCGGACTGCGCGGCCGAGGCGGAACGGCTGGGCCTGCGGGACAGCGCGCGCTATCTCCTCACCGTGCGCGCGGTGTGCGCGGGCCACCAGGGCCGGAGGGCGGAACTCGACCTCCTTGGTGCGGAGTCGCGCCGATGTCCGGGCGATCCGGCACCGACCCGCTCGCTCGCGCTCGGCCTGGCAGGGGTGGTGTGCGCTCTCCTGGAGGAGGACCGCGACCGCGCCGCCCGGGTGATGGCCGAGGCGACCCGTCACGATCACGACAGCCCGGCGCCCCATCCGCTCGTCGGGCAGTACGGCCTGTTCCGCCTGGTCACCGCCGTACGAGGCGGCCCCGCCCCGCTGCCCGGCCCCCGGCC
>NZ_JAJSYW010000277.1:0-6173 GCF_036815005.1 Streptomyces sp. IBSBF 2435
CCCGCTGGTCCAGCGCGGCGGCCGACCCGCAGTGGCTCCAGGTCGACCTCGGCGCGACGGCCACCGTCTGCCAGGTCGTGCTCAACTGGGAGTCGGCGTACGGCACCGCCTTCAAGATCCAGGTCTCGGACAACGCGCAGGCGTGGACCGACGCCTACTCGACCACCGCCGGCACCGGCGGCAACCAGACGCTCACCGTCAACGGCACCGGCCGCTACATCCGGCTGTACGGCACCGCTCGCGCCACCGGATACGGCTACTCCCTCTGGGAGTTCCAGGTCCACACCAGTGGCGGCGGCACTCCCCCCACCACGCCGACCGACCCGGGCAACCCCGGCGGCGGTGACTTCTCCGGCTCGGTGATCTCCGCCTACAAGCAGGTGTCGGCGTCCTCCTACGAAGGGGGCAACGCCCCGGCCGCCGCCCTCGACGGCCGGGCCAACACCCGCTGGTCCAGCCTGTCAACCGACGCCCAGTGGCTCCAGGTCGACCTCGGCGGCACCGGCACCATCAGCGGCATCGTGCTCAACTGGGAGTCGGCGTACGCCACCGGCTACCACCTCGAGGTGTCCGACAACGGCACCACCTGGACGTCGCTGTACACCACCGCGGCGGGCAAGGGCGGCATCGAGAAGCTGCCGCTGACCGGCAAGGGCCGCTACGTGCGCTTCACCGGCACCGCCCGCGCCACCGGATACGGCTACTCCCTGTGGGAGTTCCAGGTCTACGGCACGCTCGACACGTCCACCGCGACCCCGCCGCTGCTCTCCGACCCGACCAAGGCCCCGGCCACGACCGGCCAGTTCCAGCTGGCCGCGCCCGCGGACAAGGCCATGGTCACCACCACCCGCCGCCCGGTCCTGAGCTGGAACGCGGTCAGCGGCTCCGCCCACTACGAGGTGTGGCTCAACCTCAGCCGCACCGACTACGACTTCACCGCGTCCGGCAACCTGCTGGACCTCTACACCAAGGTGGCCGAGCCCACCGGCACCAGCTACACGCCGAGTTGGGACATCACCGACCGGTGGACGTACAAGTGGTTCGTGGTCGCGGTGCCCGGTTCCGGCGCCAAGACGACGTCCAACATCCGTACGTTCAGCGTCTACCTGCCCGACGTCGAGCAGGTCGCGGACGGTGTCAACGTCATCAACGGCGCCCGCGACCTCAACAAGGACGGCACGATCGAGCCGTACGAGGACTGGCGCCAGCCGGTCGACACCCGGGTCAGCGACCTTCTCAGCCGGATGACGCTGGAGGAGAAGGCCTATCAGATGTTCTACAACGTCCAGACCTATCCGATGTCCGGCTGGCACTTCGGCCCCGCGCAGCCCGCGGACCTGAACCAGGTGCTGCTGTCCACGGCCGCCACCCGGCTGGGCATCCCGCCGGTCTCGGCGGGCGACACCACGGCCGGCTACCAGACGACGTATCCGCTGCAGAGCACGCTGGCGGCGGGCAAGGACTACCCGCTCGACTACAAGCTCGGCGACATGCAGCGCAAGGAGGAGCTGGAGGTCGGTGCGCGCGGCACCCTCTCCCCGCTCGCCGAGGTCGGCACCAAGGTGCTCTACCCGCGCATCCAGGAAGGCGGCGGTGAGAACGCCGACGTCGCCGCGGCCCAGCTGCGGGCACTGGTAGCGGGCCTCCAGGGCGGTCCCGAGCTGAACCCGGGCTCGGTGCTGGCGACGGTCAAGCACTGGCCGGGCGAGGGCGCGGGCGGCGAGGCCGGCATCGTCTACGACGCGGTCAGCATCAAGTACCACATGATCCCGTTCCGGGCGGCGATGGAGGCCGGCGCGGTCAACATCATGCCGGGCTACGCGGGCAGTTCGTACCTCGACCCGGGCGGTCCCGGTGCGGGCGACAGCGCGAAGATCCTCACCTACCTGCGGCAGAACCTGGGCTATACCGGTCTGATCACCACGGACTGGCTGCCGTCCACCGCGTGGATCAACGCGGCGAACGCGGGCTCCGACGTGATGGGCGGCGCCGACCCGGGCGCCGCGGACTTCACCATGGCGAGCTTCCAGCAGCAGGTGCCGCTGGCCAGGATCAACGACGCGGTGACGCGGATTCTCAAGCTCAAGTTCGAGCTGGGCATCTTCGACCACCCCTACGGCGACCCGGTGAACGGCCCCTACCGCTTCCACCAGCCCAGCTACACGGCGCTGGCCAACCAGGCGGCGCGCGAGTCGGACACGGTACTCAAGAACAACGGGGTGCTGCCGGTCAAGCTGAAGGCGGGCGACAACATCGTGGTCGCCGGTCCCCGGGCCACCGACGGGGCCGCCTGCTGCATCTGGTCGAGCTACTTCCACCCGGACTACGGTTCGCTGGACATGCTCGACGCGATCAAGGCCAGAGCCGCGACGGCCGGGGTCAACGTCTACCAGGACACCGGTCCCGCGCCGAAGCTGGCGATCGTGAACGTCGGCGAGCCGTCGTACACGCACGCCACCAACTGGCCCGACACCCAGCCGTACCTGCCGGCGGACCAGCTCGCCCTGATCCAGAACTTCAAGAACCAGGGCATCCCGGTGGTGGTCGTGCTGACACTGCCGCGGCCGATCGTGATGAGCGACTGGAACAACCTGGCCGACGCCATCGTGGTGACCTACCGCGGCGGCGAGGAGGTCGGCCCGGCGACGGCCAGCCTGCTGTTCGGGGACTTCACCCCGCGCGGCAAGCTGCCCTGGCAGATGCCCAGAAGCCTCGACCAGGTGCTCAAGCCGGGCGGCGGTGACAACCAGGCCGACGCGAACGAGGCCTGGGACCTGCCGTACGACCTCGGTGCGACCGCCGCCGAGCGGGCGGACATCCGGGCGAAGATCGACGCGGGACAGACGGTGCCGACCACGTACGGCAACCCGCTGTACGCCTACGGAGCGGGGCTGACCAGCTGGGCCACCGGCTGACCTGCCCGCGGAACGCCGGCCGCGCTCCCGGGCTTGTCCCGGCACGGGAGCGCGGCCGGTTCAGGCCGCCGGGGTTGGCTTGTGCGATCGCACAAGCCAACCCCGGCGGCCTGAACCGGCCGCGCTCCCGTGCCGGGACAAGCCCGGGAGCGCGGCCGGCGTTCCGCGGGCAGGTCAGCCGGTGGCCCAGCTGGTCAGCCCCGCTCCGTAGGCGTACAGCGGGTTGCCGTACGTGGTCGGCACCGTCTGTCCCGCGTCGATCTTCGCCCGGATGTCCGCCCGCTCGGCGGCGGTCGCACCGAGGTCGTACGGCAGGTCCCAGGCCTCGTTCGCGTCGGCCTGGTTGTCACCGCCGCCCGGCTTGAGCACCTGGTCGAGGCTTCTGGGCATCTGCCAGGGCAGCTTGCCGCGCGGGGTGAAGTCCCCGAACAGCAGGCTGGCCGTCGCCGGGCCGACCTCCTCGCCGCCGCGGTAGGTCACCACGATGGCGTCGGCCAGGTTGTTCCAGTCGCTCATCACGATCGGCCGCGGCAGTGTCAGCACGACCACCACCGGGATGCCCTGGTTCTTGAAGTTCTGGATCAGGGCGAGCTGGTCCGCCGGCAGGTACGGCTGGGTGTCGGGCCAGTTGGTGGCGTGCGTGTACGACGGCTCGCCGACGTTCACGATCGCCAGCTTCGGCGCGGGACCGGTGTCCTGGTAGACGTTGACCCCGGCCGTCGCGGCTCTGGCCTTGATCGCGTCGAGCATGTCCAGCGAACCGTAGTCCGGGTGGAAGTAGCTCGACCAGATGCAGCAGGCGGCCCCGTCGGTGGCCCGGGGACCGGCGACCACGATGTTGTCGCCCGCCTTCAGCTTGACCGGCAGCACCCCGTTGTTCTTGAGTACCGTGTCCGACTCGCGCGCCGCCTGGTTGGCCAGCGCCGTGTAGCTGGGCTGGTGGAAGCGGTAGGGGCCGTTCACCGGGTCGCCGTAGGGGTGGTCGAAGATGCCCAGCTCGAACTTGAGCTTGAGAATCCGCGTCACCGCGTCGTTGATCCTGGCCAGCGGCACCTGCTGCTGGAAGCTCGCCATGGTGAAGTCCGCGGCGCCCGGGTCGGCGCCGCCCATCACGTCGGAGCCCGCGTTCGCCGCGTTGATCCACGCGGTGGACGGCAGCCAGTCCGTGGTGATCAGACCGGTATAGCCCAGGTTCTGCCGCAGGTAGGTGAGGATCTTCGCGCTGTCGCCCGCACCGGGACCGCCCGGGTCGAGGTACGAACTGCCCGCGTAGCCCGGCATGATGTTGACCGCGCCGGCCTCCATCGCCGCCCGGAACGGGATCATGTGGTACTTGATGCTGACCGCGTCGTAGACGATGCCGGCCTCGCCGCCCGCGCCCTCGCCCGGCCAGTGCTTGACCGTCGCCAGCACCGAGCCCGGGTTCAGCTCGGGACCGCCCTGGAGGCCCGCTACCAGTGCCCGCAGCTGGGCCGCGGCGACGTCGGCGTTCTCACCGCCGCCTTCCTGGATGCGCGGGTAGAGCACCTTGGTGCCGACCTCGGCGAGCGGGGAGAGGGTGCCGCGCGCACCGACCTCCAGCTCCTCCTTGCGCTGCATGTCGCCGAGCTTGTAGTCGAGCGGGTAGTCCTTGCCCGCCGCCAGCGTGCTCTGCAGCGGATACGTCGTCTGGTAGCCGGCCGTGGTGTCGCCCGCCGAGACCGGCGGGATGCCCAGCCGGGTGGCGGCCGTGGACAGCAGCACCTGGTTCAGGTCCGCGGGCTGCGCGGGGCCGAAGTGCCAGCCGGACATCGGATAGGTCTGGACGTTGTAGAACATCTGATAGGCCTTCTCCTCCAGCGTCATCCGGCTGAGAAGGTCGCTGACCCGGGTGTCGACCGGCTGGCGCCAGTCCTCGTACGGCTCGATCGTGCCGTCCTTGTTGAGGTCGCGGGCGCCGTTGATGACGTTGACACCGTCCGCGACCTGCTCGACGTCGGGCAGGTAGACGCTGAACGTACGGATGTTGGACGTCGTCTTGGCGCCGGAACCGGGCACCGCGACCACGAACCACTTGTACGTCCACCGGTCGGTGATGTCCCAACTCGGCGTGTAGCTGGTGCCGGTGGGCTCGGCCACCTTGGTGTAGAGGTCCAGCAGGTTGCCGGACGCGGTGAAGTCGTAGTCGGTGCGGCTGAGGTTGAGCCACACCTCGTAGTGGGCGGAGCCGCTGACCGCGTTCCAGCTCAGGACCGGGCGGCGGGTGGTGGTGACCATGGCCTTGTCCGCGGGCGCGGCCAGCTGGAACTGGCCGGTCGTGGCCGGGGCCTTGGTCGGGTCGGAGAGCAGCGGCGGGGTCGCGGTGGACGTGTCGAGCGTGCCGTAGACCTGGAACTCCCACAGGGAGTAGCCGTATCCGGTGGCGCGGGCGGTGCCGGTGAAGCGCACGTAGCGGCCCTTGCCGGTCAGCGGCAGCTTCTCGATGCCGCCCTTGCCCGCCGCGGTGGTGTACAGCGACGTCCAGGTGGTGCCGTTGTCGGACACCTCGAGGTGGTAGCCGGTGGCGTACGCCGACTCCCAGTTGAGCACGATGCCGCTGATGGTGCCGGTGCCGCCGAGGTCGACCTGGAGCCACTGGGCGTCGGTTGACAGGCTGGACCAGCGGGTGTTGGCCCGGCCGTCGAGGGCGGCGGCCGGGGCGTTGCCCCCTTCGTAGGAGGACGCCGACACCTGCTTGTAGGCGGAGATCACCGAGCCGGAGAAGTCACCGCCGCCGGGGTTGCCCGGGTCGGTCGGCGTGGTGGGGGGAGTGCCGCCGCCACTGGTGTGGACCTGGAACTCCCAGAGGGAGTAGCCGTATCCGGTGGCGCGAGCGGTGCCGTACAGCCGGATGTAGCGGCCGGTGCCGTTGACGGTGAGCGTCTGGTTGCCGCCGGTGCCGGCGGTGGTCGAGTAGGCGTCGGTCCACGCCTGCGCGTTGTCCGAGACCTGGATCTTGAAGGCGGTGCCGTACGCCGACTCCCAGTTGAGCACGACCTGGCAGACGGTGGCCGTCGCGCCGAGGTCGACCTGGAGCCACTGCGGGTCGGCCGCCGCGCTGGACCAGCGGGTGCCGGTGTTGCCGTCGACGGCCGCGGAGGCGGGGGTGCCGGCGTTCTCGGTGGACGACGCGGTCGCGGTCCTCCCTTGCGCCGCGTTGTCGGTGCCGCAGGCGGTGGGTCCTGTGGTGCCGCTGGTGCCGTAGACCTGGAACTCCCAGAGGGAGTAGCCGTATCCGGT
>NZ_JAJSYW010000278.1:0-6102 GCF_036815005.1 Streptomyces sp. IBSBF 2435
GGATGATGGGGGAATATCGGGCAGGAAGGGATAAATCCCTGTTGGCGGCCGGGCGGAACCGGCCGCCCGACCCGGTCGGGGGTGCGAGGCATGACCGCCAGCGGCGACACCCCTGGCGCGGACCAGCCGCCCCCGAAGGGCGCCCAGCCTCCGCCGTCCGACGCGCCCGGCGGTGACGGGGGCATCACCGGAACGGGCGACGGGACGCTGCTCGACACACTGCGGGTCGCCGTCGTCATGCTCGACACCTCGGGACGGGTCCTGCTGTGGAGCCCTCTCGCGGAGGAAGTGCTCGGGTGGGCCGGCGAGCACATCGTCGGGCGCCGGGTCGGCGGGCTGTTCGGTCCGGGGGAGCAGACCCTCGGCAGCAGGCCGCCGCCGCGGCCCGTACCGTCGGCGGGACAGGCCGAGCAGATCCTCGGGGAACTGCTGCGCGGCGGGCGCTGGAGCGGCATCCTGTCGCTGCGGCACCGCGACGGGCACACCGTGCAGGTCGAGGCGCGGGCCTCGCTGCTGGTGGACGGGGACGGGCGGCCTTTCGTCCTGGCGTCGATGGTGGAGACCAGCCGGCTGCGGACCCTTGAGCACGACCTCGCCGCCCTGGACTCGCTGTTCGACTCCTCCCCGCTGGGCGTCGCGATGTTCGACAGCGAGCTGCGCTACGTCCGCGTCAACGACGCGCTCGCCCGGATGAACGGCGTGCCTGCCGCCGACCACATCGGCCGCAGGGTCGCGGACGTGATGGGCGTCAAGAGCGCCGAGTCGCTGGCCGCGCTCCAGCGGGACGTCCTGCTCACCGGGCGGCCGGTGATCGACCTGGTCTCGCCGGCGCCCGTCGGCAAGGGGCACAGGTCGCTGTCGTACCACCGGCTGGTCGACCGGGCCGGCCGGGTGCTCGGGATCAGCGCCACCGTGATCGACGTGACCGAGCGCGTCGAGGCCGCGGCCAAGGCCGAGCGCGCCCGCCGCCGCCTGGCGCTGCTCAACGACGTCGGCTCGCGGCTGGCCGGCCAGCTCGACGTACGGCGCAATGCCGAGGAGCTGGCCGCGGTGCTGGTGCCGACGTTCTGCGACTACTCGGGGGTGGACCTGCACTACCAGCTCGCCGAGGGCGGCGAGCTGCCCGTGGCGCCGTACACCGACAGCACGCCGATGCGGCAGACCGGGGTGGGGGCGATCTCGTGGAGCCCCGACGTGGTGCGGATGATAAGGCCCGGCCAGGCGGTGTCCCACGACCGCAAGTCGCCCTTCGGGCACGTGCTGGCCACCGGACAGCCCAAGCTCTTCGGCTCGCGCGAGGACCTGACGAACGCGGCCTTCCCCGACGACCCCAAGGTCCGCGCGACCCTCGCCGTCGGCATCGAGTCGATGCTGGTGCTGCCGCTGCGCGCGCACGGCGTCGTCCTCGGGCTGCTGATCGTCGGAAGGACGGGCGCCCGCGAGGCGTTCGACCAGGAGGACGTGGCCCTCGGCATGGAGCTGGCCGACCGGGCGGGCGCGGCGCTGGACAACGCGCGGCTGTACGTGCGCGAGCGCGAGGGCGCCCTGATGCTCCAGCGCGCCCTGCTGCCGCGCTACACGCCCGCGGCGCCGGGCGTCGACGTGGCCTATCGCTACGTGCCGGGCAGCAGCGCCGCCGAGGTGGGCGGCGACTGGTTCGACGTGCTGCCGCTGGCCGGCGGCCGGGTCGCCTTCGTCGTCGGCGACGTCATGGGCCACGGACTGCCCGCAGCGGCCACCATGGGCCGGCTGCGTACGGCGGTACGTACCCTCGCGGGCCTGGACATGGCCCCCGACGAGCTGCTGCGCCGGGTCAGCGAGCTGGGCGACGACCTGGCCCAGAACCAGGCCGAGGGCTGGATGGCCACCGCCGTGTACGCCGTCTACGACCCCTCGACCCGGCGCTGCGCGATCGCCCAGGCCGGGCACCCGCCGCCGGTGCTGGTCCAGCCGGACTCCGGGTCCGGCGGGTGCGAGGCGCGGCTGCTGGACGACCTGCCGCCCGGGGTGCCGCTGGGCGTCGGCGGTGTCCGCTTCGAGACGACCGAGCTGGACGTCCCCGACGGCACGGTCCTGGTGCTCTACACCGACGGCCTGGTCGAGTCCCGGTACCACGACATCGGCACCGGCCTTGAACGCCTCCGCTCCACCTTGTGCCGCCCGCTGGACTCCCTGGAGGACGCCTGTGACGACCTGCTCGCCACCATGGAGCCCGGCCGCGAGCCCGACGACGTGGCCCTGCTGATGGCCCGCCTCGGTACATTGCCGCGCGGTTCCACCGCGGCCTGGAGCTTCCCCGCCGAGGCCAGCGCGGTACGGCTGGCCCGCCGCCGGGTGCGGGACGCGCTTGCCGAATGGGGGCTGGCCGAGCTGACCGACGTGACGGTCCTGCTGGTCAGCGAGCTGGTGACCAATTCGCTGCGGTACGCGCACGGCCCGATCGGGGTACGGATGGTGCGCGGCGGCTCGCTGCTGGTGGAGGTGTCCGATCCGCTGCCCGACCCGCCGCGCGAGCGGGAGACCACCGAGGAGGACGAGGGCGGCCGGGGGCTGCAACTGGTGGCCGGCGCGTCCCGGCGCTGGGGGACGCGGCACGGTCCGCTGGGCAAGACCGTGTGGTTCGAACTGGCACTTCCGTGACAGCTGCGACGCCTGTTCCCGTGACCGCTGCCACGGCGGACCCGTTGTGATCACCGAAATGGTTCGCGGGGCGTGTGCCGGGTATTCCGAAGACACGAGAGCGAAAGGTGCGACCGAGGTGTTCAGGGGACGGCCCCCGTGCCCCACGAGCCGAGATGATGCTGTGATCGACAAGACCGTGTGCTGGACGGTCCGCATGCTGAATACTCAGCTCCAACCGGTCCATGTGTGCTGAGCTGGAGGGGTCGGGCGAGTGAGCGACATGCCAGCAGGGGCGGTTCCGCCAGGAGACGGTACGGACGCGGCGGCACAGACCGCGGTCTGGCAGTCGAGCCCGCCCGGCTCCATCTACGACTACATACGAGTCGCGTCGTTCTCGCTCGGCCCCGACGGACGTATCGAGCAGTGGAGCGAACGCGCCGCCGAATTCTTCGGCGTCTCCGCGGAGGACGCGCTCGGCCGGGACCCCATCGCCGCCTTCGCGCCGCCGCATGTGCAGGTGCGCGGGCACGAGCGGCTCGCCGACATCCTCAACGGCCGCGAGTGGACCGGACTCGTGCCGTACAACGACGCGTCGGGCGGCGAGGGCCTGGCCGAGGTGTACGTCATGCCCGCCGACCGCGGCGCCCTGTGCATCGCCGTCGACGTGGCCACCCTGCGGCAGATCGAGACCGACCTGGCCGCCTCCCAGGCGGTCTTCGGGCAGTCCCCGATGGGCTTCGTGCTGTTCGACAACCAGCTGCGGCTGATCCGGGTCAACGACCGCTTCGCGACCGTCTTCGGCCGCCCCGCCGAGGAGCACCGCGGGCGCGGCCCGCACGACTTCCTGTCCCGGGTCGAGGCCGACCGGCTGTCCGCCGCCCTGCGCCAGGTGCTGGAGACCGGCGACCCGGTCCTCGACATGCCGCTGGTCGGCACCGTGCCCGGCGACCCGGGCCGGCGCCGCTGGTCGATCTCGCTCTACCGGCTGCACAGCTCCTCGGGACGGCCGATCGGCGTCGCGGGCCTGGCGATGGACGTCACCGGCCGGCAGCGCGCGGAGCGCGAGGCCGCGCACGCCCGCCGCAATCTGGCGCTGCTCAATGAGGCGGGCGCCCGTATCGGCACCTCGCTCGACCTGGAGACCACAGCGCGCGAACTGCTCGACGTGGCGGTGCCGCACTTCTGCGACCTGGCCTCGGTCGACCTCTACCAGGCGCTGCTGTCCGGCGCCGAGGACCTGTCGGGCACCACCGACGGCAGCGGCGAGCTGCGCAGGGTCGCCTTCGCCAGTTCGGTGTCCGACGCGCCCGTCGCCATGGCCGGCGACGACGACGACGTGTCGGCCGACGACGGCCCGGTCTCCGTCGGCTCGGTCCACCGCTACCGCTTCAGCTCCGCCAGCGCCCGCGCGCTGCGCACCGCCCAGCCGCAGGTGCTCGACGGCGACGGCGGGCAGGACCTGGGCGGCGCCCTGGTGCAGTCCACCCTCGTGGTGCCGATGGTAGCCCGCGACACGGTGCTCGGCCTGGTGCAGTTCTCCCGCGCCAAGGGCAGCGAGCCCTTCACCGAACGCGACCGGATGCTGGCCGAGGAATTGGCCGCCCGGGCGGCGATCTTCATCGACAACGCCCGCCTCTACCGCCGCGAGCACGAACGCGCCCTGATCCTCCAGCGCAGCCTGCTGCCGCCGGACGACCCCGAGGCCGCGGGTCTCGACATCGCCTGCCGCTATCTGCCGGGCAGCATGGAGACCGAGGTCGGCGGCGACTGGTTCGACGTCATCGGGCTGCCGGGCCACCGCACCGCCCTGGTCGTCGGCGACGTCATGGGCCGCGGCCTTCGGGCCGCCGTCGCGATGGGCGAACTGCGGACGGCCGTCCGTACCCTGGCGATGCTCGACCTGGAGCCCGGCGAGGTGATGAGCGCCCTGGACGAGGTCGTACGCGGCCTGGGCGCGCCCACCCCCGGCCGCGCGGGCAAGACCAAGAAGCGCGGCGAATCCGACCTCACCGAGGTCTACCTGGCCACCTGCGTCTACGTCGTCTACGACGCCGTCACCCGCCGCTGCACCATCGCCAACGCGGGCCATCTCCCGCCGGCCGTCGTGGAGCCGGGCGAGTCGCCGCTGCTGCTGGAACTGCCCAAGGGAGTGCCGCTGGGCGTCGGCGGCGAACCGTTCGAGGAGAGCGAGGTCGAGCTGCCCGAGGGCGCGCTGCTCGCCCTCTACACCGACGGCCTGGTCGAATCGCGCAGCCTGCCGCTGGACGAGGGCCTCGACGCCTTCCGGCTCTCCCTCGACGGCCCCGACCGGCCCCTAGAGGACATCTGCGACCACGTGCTCGCCACCCTGGACACCGCGCACGGCGAGGACGACATCGCGCTGCTGATGGCCAGGATCCAGGGCCTGCCGGCCGACCAGGTCGGCGACTGGACGCTCAAGCCGCAGCCCACTTCGGTGGCACGAGCCCGCGAAGTGGCCCACGAGCAGCTGCTCGCCTGGGATCTCGGCGACCTGGTCGACACCACCGAGCTGCTGGTCAGCGAGCTGGTCACCAACGCGCTGCGGCACGGCTACGGCGACATCAGGCTGCGGCTGCTGCTGGACCGCACGTTGGTGTGCGAGGTGTGGGACAGCGCCCTGGTCCAGCCGCGCCGCCGCCGTGCCCGCGACACCGACGAGGGCGGGCGCGGGCTGCAACTGGTCACCATGCTCAGCGAGAGCTGGGGCAGCAGGCGTACCCACCGGGGCAAGACCGTATGGTTCGAACTCGCCCTGCCCGGACGCCAGTCCCATGTCGCCACCCCCACCGTGGACGAGCTGCTGAGCATGTTCTGACCCCGACCCGCGGCCGGCCGGACCAAGTAGCCAACGGGCCAGGTGGCCCGCCCGGGCCGGACGGCCGGCCCGTCAGCCGGACGGACGGTCAATCGCCGCGGTGCCGCCGCGGACCGCGGGTTCGCTCAGAAGCGTCCGCCGCCGCCCATCCGGCCGCGGGTCTCGCCGCCGCCGAAGCTGCCGGGTCCCGCGCCGCCGAAGCCGGCGCCGCCGCCCATGCTGCGCATACCGCCCAGCCCGCCGAAACCGCCGCTGCCGCCGCGCCCGCCGCCGAACAGCTCACCGAGGATGATCCCGCCGAGCATGGCCCCGCCGATGCCGTTCATGTCCGGGCCGCCGCGGCGACCGCTCCAGGAGTCCGTGCCGAAGCCGCCGACGTCCCGCCGGGCCCGCCGCTGCGCCTCCCGGGCCAGCCGGTCGGCGTCCTGGGCGTGCGTCAGGGCGGCGGTGGCGTCGGCCGGGGCCGCGGTCCGCGCCTGCTGGAGGCGGCGTTCGGCCTCCGCGAGCCGGGTACGCGCCTGGCTGCCGATCGCGCCCCGGTGGGTGGTGATCACGTCGCGGGCCGCCGCGACCTCGCTGCGGGCCGCGAGCAGCGCCTGGTCGAGCAGGCCGCGGGCCCGCCGCCCGCCGACCCCCTGCTCCCG
>NZ_JAJSYW010000279.1:0-6064 GCF_036815005.1 Streptomyces sp. IBSBF 2435
ACGCCCACCCCCCGTCCCGGCGCCGCGCCGGTGCGGGCATTCGGCGTGGCCCCCGGTCCTGCGCCCGGGACCTCCCGCCCGCACGCCGGCGCCGCACCGGGTCCAGGCCTGCCCTCCGGCCCGGCACCCGGGCCGCCGCCCGGCCCGGGTGCAAGCCCCGCACCCGGACCGGCGCCCGCCCCCGCACAGGGGCCCGGGCAGGGAATGGGGGCCAACCTGCCCGCCCTCCGGAGTCACAATGCCGCGCTCGTCCTCGGGCTGCTGCGGGGCGCCGCCATGGCGCCCGGGAGCGGGGGGATCAGCCGGCTCGAACTGGCCGAGCGGACCGGGCTCACCCCGCAGGCGGTCAGCAAGATCACCGCGCGGCTGCGGGCGGACGGACTCGCCGAGGACGCCGGGCGGCGGGCCTCGACCGGCGGGAAGCCGCTCACCGAGCTGCGGCTCGCGGCCGGGGCGAGGTGCGCGGTCGGGGCGCACCTCGACGGCGAGACGCTGACCGCCGTCGTGGCCGACCTCGCCGGGCGTACGGTCGCCGAGCACACCGCGCCGCTCGACCTCGCGCTGCCCGTGCCCGCGGGCCTGGCCGCGATGGTCCGCGAGCTGCGTACGGCAGTGGGCCTGGCCCCGGCCCCGGTGCTCGGCGTGGGCGTCGGCATCCGCGGCCCGCTGGACCACCGCACCGGCACCCTGCACGAGGTCACCGGCTTCCCGCACTGGTCGGGCTGCCCCCTGCGTACGGAGCTGGCCCGCGGGCTCGGCCTGCCGGTGGCGGTCGACAAGAACACCAACACGGCGGCCCTGTCCGTCCTGGCCGAACCGCAACCCGTCCCGGGCGCCACGTCGTTCGGGTACCTGCACCTCGGTACGGGCCTGGGCGCCGCGCTCGTGCTCGACGGCGGGCTGCACCGCGGCGGGCGGGCCGGGGCGGGCGAGTTCGGCCACCAGGTGGTGCAGCTCGACGGGCCGCCCTGCAAGTGCGGCAAGCGCGGCTGCCTGGAGGCGCTGTGCCTGGCCGCGGTCGCCCGCGCGGACACCGGCGGCGCGGCCCGGCTGCTCGGCGTGGGCGCCGCGAATCTGGTGGCGCTGCTCGACGTGGAGCGGATCGTGCTCGGCGGCCGTACGGTCCTGGCCGACCCCGCCGTCTTCCGCGCCGGGGTCCGCGCCGCCGTCGGCCCGGTGCCTGTCGGCTTCGCCGCGGCCGGCCCGCGCGCGGTCGCCGAGGGCGCCGCCCTGCTGGCCTTGTCCCCGCTCTTCGCCCGCGCCGCCCTGCGCTGACACCCGGCCCCCGCGGCGGCTGCGTCGGCTCCGCCTCGCCGGCAGGCGCCCCGCGCTGACACCCGGCCGGCGGCCCCCGCGGCGCCGGCGGCCCCGCGCCGGCACCCCCGCGACCAGCACGCGAGACGCCCGGGGCGGCCCGCACGCGCCCCGGTTACGCTGGGGCACCGGGTGCCGCGCGACCCGGCCGCGGCGCGATCCGTACCGCGTACGGCGTACGGCGACGGGCACAAGCGACACGTATGACGACAGGCACAAGCGACAAGCACAGCGACAGGAGACCGACCGGTGTCGACCCGCAGGCCCATCGACTCGTGGCTGACCGACATGGACGGGGTGCTGATCCACGAGGGCACGCCGATCCCCGGCGCCGACGCCTTCATCAAGGGCCTCAAGGAATCGGGCAAGCCCTTCCTGGTGCTCACCAACAACTCCATCTACACCCCGCGCGACCTGCACGCCCGGCTGTCCCGGATGGGCCTGGACGTGCCCGTCGCGAACATCTGGACGTCGGCGCTGGCCACCGCGAAATTCCTGGACGACCAGCGGCCCGGCGGCACCGCCTACGTCATCGGCGAGGCGGGCCTGACCACCGCCCTGCACGACGTCGGCTACATCCTCACCGACCAGGACCCCGACTACGTCGTCCTCGGCGAGACCCGTACGTACAGCTTCGAGGCGCTCACCAAGGCCATCCGGCTGATCCGCGGCGGCGCCCGCTTCATCGCCACCAACCCGGACGAGACCGGCCCCTCGCCCGAGGGCGTACTGCCCGCGACCGGCTCGGTCGCCGCGCTGATCACCAAGGCCACCGGGCAGGAGCCGTACTTCGTCGGCAAGCCCAACCCGCTGATGATGCGGGCCGGGCTGAACGCGATCGGCGCGCACTCCGAGACCAGCGCGATGATCGGCGACCGGATGGACACCGACGTGCTGGCCGGGCTGGAGTCCGGCATGACCACCTTCCTGGTGCTCACCGGCCTGACCGCCGTGCCCGACATCGAGCGCTACCCCTTCAAGCCGTCCCGGGTCGTCGAGTCCATCGCGGATCTGGTCAACGAGATCTGATCACCGTCCGTGGTGCGGATGTCACCCTGACGGGTCACCGCGCGTGCACGCGCGGCGGGCCGGCGGAATCTTCGTAGGTACCGGGCGCGAGTCCCCGCCCCCGGCCGAGCGGAGGTCCTCATGTTTGGTCTGAAACTGCCCGTCGTCGCCGCGGCAGGTGCCCTCGGCGTCCTCGCCGTCGGCGGGGTGACGGGACTGCCGGGTCGGGCGCTCGCCGACGAGGGAGCCGGAGGACCGGCCGCCTCCTCGTCCTCGTCGGGCGAGTCCGGCGCGGCCGGCGACTTCGGCGCGTCTGCCGAGCCCGGCGGGTCTGGCGCCCCCGACGCGTCCGGTGAGTCGGTCCCGTCCGGCGCGTCCGCCTCCGGCATGGACGTCTCGCCCGCCACGGTCGCCCCCGGCGGGACCGTCGCCCTGCACCTCAAGGCCTCCTGCACGTCCGGCGCGAAGGCCAAGGCCAGCGCCGAGGTCTTCGTCGACGCGGTCACCCTGGCGCCGTCCGGTGACGGCTCCGGCGGATGGGACGGCACGGCCTTCATCAAGTCCGACGCGCGGGACGGCTCCTACGCCGTCTCCGTCCAGTGCAACGGTTCCGCCAGCTCCGCGTCCGCGACCGTCACCGTGACGGCGGGCGGCGGCCCGCGCGGCCCGGTCGCCCCCGTCCCGGCGGGCGGCGGCGGTACCGCCCAGCTCGCCGCGGGACCCGCGGCGGCCGGCACCAGCACCGGCCCGCTGCTCGCCACCGGGGGTGTCGCGTTGGTCGGTCTGGCCGGCCTGGCGATCCGCCGCCGCAGCACCGCACGCGGCTGACCGGCATGGCGGTGGGGGCGGACGAGGCCGGCGCCGGCGCTCCGGGCGGCACCGACCCCCGCAGAACGTGGGCGGCCGTCGTGCTCGGCCTGATCCTGCTGGCGGCCTGGCTGTTCGGTCAGGGCGGCCCCGGCAGCCTCGGCGGTCCCGGAGGAATCGGCGGCCCCGGCAGCCATGGCGCGCTCACCACACCACCCGGCGTCCGCGGCCTCTCCGCCGCCGCCGTGGACCGGCCCGCGCGGGTGTACGCCCCCCACGCGCCGCTGCGCGACGCCGTGCCGCTGCGGATCGACATCCCGTCCGTCGGCATCCACGCGAAGCTGGTCGGCCGCGGGCTCAAGGACGGCGCGGTGGACCCGCCGCCCTACTCCGCCCCCGATGTCGCCGGCTGGTACCGCGACGGCCCGCCGCCCGGCGCGGCCGGAGCCGCGATCGTCGTCGGCCACGTCGACACCGAGACGCGGGCCGCGGTCTTCTACGGCCTCAGCACGATTCGGCGCGGGGCGCGGGTGGACGTCGCCCGGGACGACGGGACGGCGGCGGAATTCTCCGTCGAGGCGGTGGAGGTCGTGCAGAAGGCCCACTTCGACGCGAAGCGCGTCTACGGGTCCGGGAGCAGGCCGGAACTCCGCCTCATCACCTGCGGCGGGGACTTCGACAGGGCCGCGCAGACGTATTCGGCCAATGTCGTCGTCGTCGCCGCGCTGACAGGGTCCCGCCCGGCCTGACCTTCCGCCGCCGTCGGGGGCCGGTCAGAATCCGACATGCGTGCCGGGCGTGAGGTCGTACGCCTTCTGGAGGGCGTCCGGGCGGCGCCCGTCGTTGAGCTGCCGTTCCCACAGGGCGTCGACCTGTTCGCGGGTCTGCGGCTCCATTTCGGCGGGCAGCAGATTCCGGTAGCGGCGGTCCTCGCGGAGGAGCACCCTGACGGTCTGCCGGTAGACCGGTTCGGGGTCGTACTGCTCGTGGGGGAAGGCGAGTTCGGCGTAGTCGAAGAGGCGGTCGGCGGGATCGTCGCGCCATTCCTTCCACGTCTCGAACATGGTGTCGTTGAAGCCGGTGAGGAAGGGGCCGGGGTTGATCGTCGCCACCGTGACGCCGAATTCGGCGAGTTCCTGGTCGAGCGCGTCGGCGAACGCCTCCACCGCGTGCTTGGACCCGGCGTAGGCGCCGGTGAACGGGTCGACCGTGAGGCCGGCGACCGAGGACATGAACACGATGTGCCCACTGCGGCGGGCCGCCATCCGGCGGGCGATGCCCTGTGTGAGCAGGACCGGACCGAAGACGTTCACCTCGAACTGGCGGCGCAGCCGCTCCTCGGGGATGTCGGCGGTGGCACCGCCCTCGGAGACCCCGGCGTTGTTGAGCAGGACCTCGACGTCCCAGGTCCAGGCGTTCTCGCGGTCGCCGGGGTCGGTGACGTCCAGCTTCTCGACGCGCAGCTCGACCCCCCGCTCCCGCGCCCCGGCGCGGACCGCGCTGACCTGGGCGATGATCTCCACGCCCGCGATCACCTCGTGTCCTGCCGCCGCGAGCCGCAGCGCGACCTCCTTGCCGAAGCCGCTGCCCGCACCGGTGATGAGGATCGGTCCAGCCATGTCGTCACGCCTTTCCCGCGCGTCGGCGAGGTCCACTTTCCGGGTCGTGCGTACGCGCGCCACGCTAGGTGGCCTGGTGCCGGAGCGCCTTCGGGGGCGGCCACTTGGCGGAGGTGGTGCGCCGGAGCGGAACTAGTCAGATCCTCACTACTAGTTGCGTAGTATTCAGTTAGTTCGCGCTCACGGTGCGTAGGTGAGTGGCTATCGTTGGTGGCCGGAACCAGCTGCGGAAATCGCCGTAGCCTCCTGCACCACGAAGGGCGGTCCACGCTGATGACGTCGGACAATTCCCAGCCGCCGATCGGCTGGCGCTACTGCGGCAGTCAGTGCAAGTTGTGGCGCGAACGCGCCGGGGTGACGCGCGACGCGCTCGCCAAGGAGTCGAACTACGAGTACGAGACCGTCAAGTCGATGGAGCTGGGCCGCCGCAGGCCCAGCCTGAGACTGCTTGAGGTCGCCGACGCCCTGTGCGGCGCGCAGGGCCTGCTGCTGGCGGCGGTGCCGTTCCTCAAGCCCGAACCGTTCGAGTCCTTCTCCCGGGACTTCATCCGCTACGAGGCCGAGGCCGTCGTCCTCAGCTCATTCCAGCCGCAGCTGATCCCCGGCCTCCTCCAGACCGAGGAGACAGTCCGTGCCCTGTTCGCCGTCCACTGGCCGTCGCTGGAGGACGAGGTCATCGAGGAGCGGACCCGCGGACGCATGGAGCGCCAGGGCCTGCTGGACACGGTGACGAAGTCCTTCAACTTCATCATCGGAGAGACCGTGTTCCACAATGCGGTGACCGAAGGCGACGCGTATCGGCGGCAGCTGCTGCACCTCATGGAGATGGGGCAGCGGCGCAATGTCACCGTGCAGGTGCTGCGTTTCGGCCGTCCGAACCCCGGCATGAACGGCCCGATCGTGCTGCTTGAGACGCCGGAACACGAGTGCCTGTCGTACGAGGAGGGCCAGACGACAGGTGTGCTCAAAGCGGACGCCGCGACGGTGAGTACCGTCACCCGGCGCTATGCGATGATCCTGCAGGCGGCCCTCGGTCCCGAGGAGTCCGCGGATTTCATCGGCAACCTGGCGGAGGAGCTATGAACACCGAGCTGGCGTGGTTCAAGTCCAGTTACAGCGGCACCGGGGGCGGCGACTGCGTCGAGGTGGCCGCGTCCTCCGGGATGGTCCACGTGCGGGACTCCAAGGACACGTCGGGCCCGCAGTTGGCGATTGAACTCGGTGCCTGGGCGAGCTTCGTGTCGTTCGCCGCGGAGCAGCCGCTCCCGGCCTGACCACCCCGGGGGCACGCCCCCGCCCGGGTGACTTCGCGGTGG
>NZ_JAJSYW010000280.1:0-6271 GCF_036815005.1 Streptomyces sp. IBSBF 2435
GAGCGGACGACGAGATTCGAACTCGCGACCCTCACCTTGGCAAGGTGATGCTCTACCAACTGAGCTACGTCCGCAGGTGGTGCCGATACTGTACCCGATCGGCCCCGCGCGCCGGAAACGCATATCCGCGGGCGGGCCGTACGGCCCGGGTACGGACCGCGAGTACAGCGAAGGCCCCGGTCACAAGAACCGGGGCCTTCGTCTGACTGGAGCGGACGACGAGATTCGAACTCGCGACCCTCACCTTGGCAAGGTGATGCTCTACCAACTGAGCNGAGCGGACGACGAGATTCGAACTCGCGACCCTCACCTTGGCAAGGTGATGCTCTACCAACTGAGCCACGTCCGCAGGTCGTGCGGATCACTCTACCCGAAGCGCCGCATGTCAATGACCAGTGGTCAATGACCGCGACGCTTTCGCGTAGGCGATCGGAGCGGGCGACAGGAATTGCACACTGCGCCTCCCCCCTGGAAGGGGGGCGCTCTACTACTGAGCTACACCCGCATGATGTCCGTTGACCTGGCCTTTCGGTCCTGCCCTCGGCGTGCTCCACACACTAGCGGAAGGGTGGGGGTGGCTGTCCAGTCGGCCCGGCCCGGCCGCGTCGCGCCCCTGCCGGGTGTGCGGCCGGCCCTGTCCCGGGCCGGCCGCACAACCCAACTGCCGTGCGTTCAGCTCGCCTTGCTGAACGCCTCGTAGACCTTCTTCGGAATACGGCCGCGGGCGGGCACCTCGAATCCGTTGGACTGCGCCCAGGCCCGCACGGTCGCCGGCGTGGGTGCGATCGGGGTGCGCTTGTAGGCGCGGCCGGAAAGCGTGCGGCGGCGGCCGGCCTCGACGTAGGGCGCCAGCTCGTGACGCAGTTTGTCCGCGTTCTCGGACGAGAGGTCGATCTCGTACCACTGCCCGTCGACGCCGAATGCGATCGTTTCCGCGGCCTCGCCGCCGTCGAGATCATCAGCGAGGGTGACCAGTACGCGTTGCGCCATGGGAATCGGTCCTTTCGTACGCCGTCGGCATGCCGTCGCGATGACCGGCCGGAGTCGCCGGGACCGGTGACCGGGCCGCACCGCCGGGCCTGTTGCGGCCCGGTGCGGTACGGCGTCCGGCCCGGCTGTGGTGTCGCGGGCACGCAGACGCGCAGGTGTCGACAAATGTGCATTCAGGGCGAAGCTGTGCGGTGTCACGGAATGGGATGCAGATGTTACTGATAATTCCCGGCCGTACGTCATCCCAAGCCTGTACGCCATCGGGACCCTATGATTTTCCGCCGCGTTTCCCCAGGTATTTTGACAGCCGATACATAAACGTGATGCATGATCTGCCGCTCACCGGTCGGGCGCCCCATATCTACTCGCGTAGAATTTCCCACCAGGTACCCTGGGAGGACCTCACGCACCACACCACCGGGAGTGCCAGTGGCACGCGTCGTAGTCGACGTCATGCTCAAGCCGGAGATCCTCGACCCCCAGGGCCAGGCGGTACAGCGCGCGCTGCCGCGCCTCGGCTTCGACGGGATCTCCGACGTCCGCCAGGGAAAGCGCTTTGAACTCGAGGTCGAGGGGCCGGTCGACGACGCCGCCCTCGCCCGCATTCGGGAGATGGCGGAAACTTTTCTTGCCAACACCGTGATCGAGGACTTCGACGTAAAGGTCGAGTCGTGACTGCCCGCATTGGCGTCGTCACATTTCCCGGCACGCTGGACGACCGCGACACGCAGCGGGCGATCAGCATCGCGGGCGCCGAAGCCGTACCGCTGTGGCACCGCGACAAGGACCTCAAGCAGGTCGACGCGGTCGTTCTGCCCGGCGGGTTCTCCTACGGCGACTATCTGCGGGCCGGTGCGATCTCGCGCTTCTCGCCGGTGATGGGGACGGTTATCGAACAGGCGAACGCAGGAATGCCGGTGCTCGGCATCTGCAACGGTTTCCAGGTGCTGTGCGAAGCGCATCTGCTGCCGGGCGCGATGCTCAGGAACACCGGGCTCCACTTCGTCTGCCGCGACCAGAAGCTGCGGGTCGAGAGCACCGCGACCGCCTGGACCGCCGACTACGCCGCCGGCCAGGAGATCTCCGTCCCGCTCAAGAACATCGACGGCCGCTACACCGCTGACCAGCGCACTCTCGACGAGCTGGAGGCCGAGGGCCGGGTGGCCTTCCGCTACCTCGACGGGAATCCCAACGGCTCGCTCCGCGACATCGCCGGCATCAGCAACGCGGCGGGCAACGTCGTCGGCCTCATGCCGCACCCCGAGCACGCGGTGGAGCCGCTGATCGGCACCGGCCGCACCGACGGCCTCGCGTTCTTCACCTCGGTACTCAAGAAACTGGTCACCGCATGACGCTCGACACGGTCAAGCACGCCGGCGAGACCCCCGACGCCGGCCAGCCCTGGAAGGAACTCGGCCTCAAGGAGGACGAGTACGCCCGCGTCCGGGAGATCCTGGGCCGCCGGCCGACCGGCGCCGAGCTGGCGATGTACTCGGTCATGTGGTCGGAGCACTGCTCGTACAAGTCGAGCAAGGTGCACCTCAAGCAGTTCGGCGAGAAAGCCCCGCAGACCGACGCGCTGCTCGTCGGCATCGGTGAGAACGCCGGTGTGGTGGACGTCGGGCAGGGCTACGCCGTCACCTTCAAGATCGAGTCGCACAACCACCCCTCGTACATCGAGCCCTACCAGGGCGCGGCCACCGGCGTCGGCGGCATCGTGCGCGACATCCTGGCGATGGGCGCGCGGCCGGTCGCGGTCATGGACCCGCTGCGCTTCGGCGCCGCCGACCACCCCGACACCAAGCGCGTGCTGCCCGGCGTCGTCGCCGGCGTCGGCGGCTACGGCAACTGCCTGGGCCTGCCCAACATCGGCGGCGAGGTCGTCTTCGACCCCTGCTACCAGGGCAACCCGCTGGTCAACGCGCTGTGCGTAGGCGTCATGAAGCACGAGGACATCCACCTCGCCCAGGCGTCCGGCGCCGGCAACAAGGTGATCCTCTACGGCGCCAGGACCGGCGGCGACGGCATCGGCGGCGTCTCGGTGCTGGCCAGCGAGACCTTCGACGCGACGGGTCCCTCGCGGCGGCCCGCCGTCCAGGTCGGCGACCCCTTCCAGGAGAAGCTGCTCATCGAGTGCACCCTGGAGATCTTCCGCGAGCAGCTGGTCGCGGGCATCCAGGACCTGGGCGGCGCCGGCCTGTCGTGCGCCACCTCCGAGCTGGCCTCGGCCGGCTCCGGCGGCATGCGGGTCGAGCTGGACACCGTGCCGCTGCGCGACGCGACGCTCTCGCCCGAGGAGATCCTCATGAGCGAGTCGCAGGAGCGGATGTGCGCGATCGTCGAGCCCGGCAAGGCCGAGCGCTTCCTGGAGATCTGCGAGAAGTGGGACGTCATCGCCACGGTCATCGGTGAGGTCACCGAGGGCTCGCGGCTGGAGATCTTCTGGCACGGCGAGCAGATCGTGGACGTACCGCCGCGCTCGGTCGCGCACGAGGGTCCCACCTACCACCGCCCGTACGCCCGCCCCGACTGGCAGGACGCGCTCCAGGCCGACGACGCCGGGAAGCTGGCGCGGCCGTCCACCGCCGAGGAGCTGCGCGAGCAGGTGCTCGCGCTGGTCGGTTCGCCGAACCAGGCGTCCAAGGCGTGGGTCACCGACCAGTACGACCGCTTCGTGCAGGGCAATACGGTGCTGGCGCAGCCCGAGGACTCCGGCGTCATCCGCATCGACGCCGTCACCGACCTCGGCGTGGCCATCGCCACCGACGGCAACGGGCGGTACGCCAAGCTCGACCCGTACGCGGGCGCGCAGCTCGCGCTCGCGGAGGCGTACCGCAATGTCGCCGCGACCGGTGCGAAGCCGCTGGCCGTCTCCGACTGCCTGAACTTCGGCTCACCCGAGGACCCGGCGGTGATGTGGCAGTTCGCCGAGGCCACCCGGGGTCTGGCCGACGGCTGCCTCGCGCTGGGTACGCCGGTGACCGGCGGCAACGTCTCGCTCTACAACCAGACCGGGGACGCCGCCATCCACCCGACCCCGGTGGTCGCCGTCCTCGGCGTGATCGACGACGTCAACCGGCGTACTCCGATGGCGTTCAAGGAGCCGGGCCAGCTGATCCTGCTGCTCGGCGACACCCGCGAGGAGTTCGGCGGCTCGGCCTGGTCGCAGGTCGTCCACGACCACCTGGGCGGGCTGCCGCCCGCCGTGGACCTGGAGCGGGAGCGGCTGCTGGCCGACATCCTCATCTCCGGCTCGCGCGACGGCATGATCGACGCCGCTCACGACCTGTCCGACGGCGGGCTCATCCAGGCGGTGACCGAGTCCTGCCTGCGCGGCGGGCAGGGCGCCCGGCTGGTCGTGCCGGACGGGCTCGACGCCTTCACCTTCCTCTTCTCCGAGTCGGCGGGCCGCGCGATCGTGGCCGTCCCGCGCTCCGAGGAGCTGCGCTTCACCGACATGTGCGGGGCGCGGGGTCTGCCGGTCAGCCGGATCGGGGTGATCGACGGCGACGCGGTCGAGGTCCAGGGCGAGTTCACGCTCCCGCTGGCCGAACTGCGCTCGGTGCACGAGGCGACGATCCCGGGCCTGCTGGCGTAGCAGGTACGCGCGGGCGTAAGGCGTACGCGCGCGGGTGAGAGGGTGTCGCGGAAGCGAGAGCTGGCTTCTTCCGCGGCACCCTCTCGCTGCGGTGATACCCCCTCACGCCCGTGAGGGGTACGCGCTACGGTGACGGGCTCTCCGTCAGTGCCGCCGCGTACGCGTTCCGGTGCGCGACCAGCCACTCCTGCATCCGGTCCCAGCGCGCCCAGCCGCCCCGCCGGGCGACCGCCTCGACGTAGCCGGGGTCGCCGTCCGCGACCCGGCGCTCGACGAAGGCGCGGCCCGCCGCGGTGGCCTGCTCGATGACCGCGGGCAGTTCGGCGCGCTCGGCCGGCGTCAGCCCGTACGCGTCTGCCAGCAGCCGCAGTCGGCCCAACTGGTCCAGTCCGCACGGATACCGGGCGGTGGCCGAGGCCGGATCGAGCATCGGCACCCAGTAGCGGGCGGTCATCGCCACGTCCCACAGCGGGCGGCCGGGAGCGGCGAGGTCGAAGTCGATCAGGGCGACGGCCCGGCCGCCGCGGAAGACGACGTTCTCCGGGCAGACGTCGTTGTGGCACAGCACGGGTCCGCCCGCCGGGTCGGCCAGTTCACGGTCCCAGTGCGCTCCCGGGTCGATGTCCACCCCGGCGCCCGCGTCGTGCAGCCGCCGCAGCAGCCGGCCCACGGACACCAGCGCGTCGTCCGTCATCGCCCACGCCGGGAACGGCGGCAGGGCCACCTCGCCTTCGACGTAGGTGAGTTGCTCCCGCCCGTCCCCGTCGAGACCCGCGCCGACGGGCGCACCGTCGAAGCCGCGGTCCCGCAGGGCGGCGAGATACGCGTGCACACCGGCCGCGTTCCTGGACGCGGGCCGGTCCACGAGTCCGCCGCGCCGGTAGACCGCACCGGCGTTGGCCATCCCCCCGGCAAGCTGCTCGCCGTCCCGCGCTTCCGTCATGCGGCCCTCCGCGGTCCCTGCCGGGCGACGAAACCAGGATGACCGCGGAGCCTGCGCCCGGGCAGACTGCGGTGAGTGGACCGCAACGCTACAGGCCCGGTGCCCGCGCCTGATCTGGCGATACGCCATGTCGCGGCCAGGGCCGGCATCTCGCCCGACTACTACACGCGACTTGAGCAGGGCCGCCCCCGCGTCCCGACCCCCGCCGTACTGGACTCCCTGGCAAGGGCGTTGCTGCTCACCGACGCCGAACGCGCCTATCTGCACACGCTCGCCGCCCCGCGCCGGGAGCCCGCGGCCGTACGGACCAGGCCCGTCACCCCGGCCGCCCGGGCGCTGCTGGAGGCCCTGAACGACGCCCCGGCCTTCATCGCGGGACCCCGCTTCGACCTGCCGGCCTGGAACCCGCTGGGCGCCGCCCTGATGGCGGGCCTGGCACAACGCCCGGCGCACGAGCGCAATTTGCTCTGGCAGGTCTTCTGCTGCCCCTACGGCGCCGCCCCCGCCAACCGGGAGCCGGAGGACTCGATCGGCGCGCAACTGGTCGCGTCACTGCGCACCGCACACGCCGACCGCCCGAGCGACCCGGCCCTCACCCGCCTGGTGGCCGAACTCTCCGCGTCCAGCCCGGAATTCGCCACCCCGTGAAAATGCACCGGGCCGGCGCCCCCGCCGAGGGCGAACTCCGGCTGTGCCACCCGAAAGTGCCCGCGGACACCCTCCCCTACACCCTCCTGTCC
>NZ_JAJSYW010000281.1:0-5976 GCF_036815005.1 Streptomyces sp. IBSBF 2435
CAGCCGGCACCCCCGGCCCCGCGCCAGCGGAAAGCGCGCCCGCCGACGCAGCCGGCACCCCCGGCCCCGCGCCAGCGGAAAGCGCGCCCGCCGGCGCACAGGCACCCCCGGAGGGGCTAGGTCGGGAGGGTGAATTCGCACCAGACGGCCTTGCCGCCGCCCGGTGTGCGACGCGAACCCCAGGACGACGCGATCGTCGCGATGATCGAGATCCCGCGCCCCGCCTCGTCGGCGGGTTCCGCCCGCCGACGCTGCGGCAGATGCTCGTCACCGTCCGTGACCTCGATGACGAGCCGCCGATCAGTGCGCCGGAGGCGCAACAGCATGGGCGGCGTCCCGTGCTTGAGCGAGTTGGCGACCAGCTCACTCGTCGCGAGCACACCGAGATCGCGCAGCTCGACGGGGAAGCGCCACGACGCCAGGACGCCGGAGGCGAACGCGCGGGCGCGCGGGGCCGCCTCGATGCCGCCGAGGAGTTCGAGCGCGGCGTTGCGGAAGACCTCGCCGTCGGGATGGCCGGTGTGGTCGGGGTATTGCAGGACCAGGACGGCCACGTCGTCGTCATGCTGCGCGGTGATGCCGAGCGCGCGCATCAGGCGGTCGCAGACGACCTGCGGCGCGCCGGTGGCGCCGGCCAGCGCCCGCATGAGGGTGGAGACGCCTTCCTCGATGTCCTCGCCGCGGCGCTCGATGAGGCCGTCGGTGTAGAGCACGGCGGTGCAGCCGGGGCCGAAGGGGACGGTGGCCGAGGCGTGGACCCAGCCGTCGGTGCCCAGCGGCGGCCCGGTGGGCTCCTCGGTGCGCAGCACGGTGCCGTCGGGGTTGCGGATGAGGATCGGCAGGTGGCCGGCGCTGGCGTAGGAGAGCCGGCCCTCGCTGGGGTCGTGGACGGCGTAGACGCAGGTGGCGATCTGGGTGGCGTCGATCTCCGAGGCGAGCCCGTCGAGCAGCTGGATGACCTCGTGCGGGGGCAGGTCGAGCCGGGCGTAGGCGCGTACGGCCGTACGGAGCTGGCCCATGACGGCGGCGGCGCGCACTCCGCGGCCCATGACGTCGCCGATGACCAGGGCGGTGCGACCGCCGCCGAGGGTGATGACGTCGTACCAGTCGCCGCCCACCGCCGCGTCGGTGCCGCCGGGCTGGTAGGTGGCGGCGAGCCGGAGGTCGTCGGGCTGCTCAAGTTGCTGCGGCAGCAGGCTGCGCTGGAGGGTGACGGCGGTCTCGTGGAGGCGGCGCTCGCTCTCCCTGAGCCTTTCCGCGGACTGGACCTGGTCGGTGACGTCGGCGGCGAAGACCAGGACGCCGCGGCGTTCGGGGTCGGGGTCGTCGGGGTGGACAGGCGTACAGGTGAACGTGAAGTAGCCCTGACGGGTGAGCGCGGAGGTGTCGGCCCTGCTGACCTTGCGGGCTTTGACGGTACGCGGACGGCCGCTGCGGTGGACCTGGTCCATGAGCGGCAGGAGGCCCAGTTCGTCGAGTTCCGGCAGGGCTTCGCGGGCCGGCGCGCCGACGGTGCGGCGGCCGAAAACCTCGGCATAGGCGTCGTTGACGAAGCCGACGCGATGGGCGCGTCCATAGGTGACGGCGATCAACGCGGGCAGTCGGCTGAGGACGCCCTCAAGGTCGGCGGGCGCACCGCCGATGGAGCAAAGCTGCTGGTCCTGGGCGTGCGGCGAGGTGCCGGCGGAGCCTGTCCCGGCTTCTGGGGTCGGCGCGGGCGGGTCCGCGGGGGCGGAGCCGCCGCTCTTTGCGCCGCCGACCGCTGCGACGGTGTCGGCGGTCTTGCCGCGGGCCGCCGGGACGGCACCGCGTCGCTGTGTTCCGGGGAGCCGGGCGCTCCAACGCGTGAGGTTCAACCGTCCGATTCCTCGTGTTTGTCACTCTTTGCAGGTGCTGCCGCACGGGTGGTCACCCGTCCAGTGTGGCCGACCAGGGGCCCGCGAGGGAATCGCACCAGTGCGCCCGCGGCGCTCCGGGCGGCGCTCACGGCCGCGGGCGGCCGCCATCACCGCCGCTTCCCGCGGCCTGTTCGAATTCGGCGCGCGGGTGCTCGAGCGAGCCCAGGGAGACGATCTCGCGCTTGAAGAGCCCGGACAGGATCCACTCCGCGAGCACCTTGGACTTGCGGTTCGCGGTGGGCATCCGGCTGAGGTGGTAGACGCGGTGCACGAGCCAGGCGGGGTAGCCCTTGAACTTGCGCCCGTAGAGCAGAGCGACGCCTTCGTGCAGGCCGAGCGAGGCGACGGAGCCGACGTACTTGTGACGGTATTCGGTGAGCTGTTCGCCGCGGAGATGTGCCACGACATTGCCGGCCAGCACCTTGGCCTGGCGTACGGCGTGCTGGGCGTTGGGCGCGCACAGGGCGTCCTCGCGGTCCGCGGTGAGGTCGGGCACGGCCGCGGCGTCGCCGGCCGCCCACGCGCCCTCCCGGCCCGCGATCCGGAGGGTGGCGTCGGTGAGCAGCCGGCCGCGTTCGTTCAGCGGCAGCCCGGTCGCGGCCAGGATGGGAGCGGGCTTGACGCCGGCGGTCCACACCACGGTCCTGGTGGGCAGCCGGGACCCGTCGGACAGTACGGCGATCCGGTGCTCGCACGATTCGAGGCGGGTGTCGAGCCGGATGTCGACATTGCGCCCGCGCAGCTCGCGGACGGCGTAGCGGCCCAGTTCCTCGCCGACCTCGGGCAGGATCCGCCCGGTGGCCTCGACCAGCACCCACTTCATGTCCTCGGCCCGGACGTTGTGGTAGTAGCGCAGGGCGTAGCGGGCCATGTTCTCCAGTTCGCCGAGCGCTTCGACGCCGGCGTAGCCGCCGCCGACGAAGACGAAGGTCAGGGCGGCCTCGCGGACGTCGGCGTCGCGGGTGGAGGAGGCGATATCGAGCTGTTCCAGCACGTGGTTGCGCAGCCCGATCGCCTCCTCGACGGTCTTGAAGCCGATCCCGAACCCGGCCAGGCCCGGCACCGGCAGGATCCGGGAGACGGAGCCGGGGGCGATGATCAGCTGGTCGTACGGGATCTCGGTGGCGCCGCCGCCCTCCTCCTCGGTCGCCGGTGTGACGACGGCGGCGACCCGCTTGTCGTGGTCGACCGAGCGCACCTCGCCGACGACGATCCGGCACTGGTCGAGGACCCGGCGCAGCGGTACGACGACATGCCGCGGCGAGATCGATCCGGCGGCGGCCTCGGGAAGAAAGGGCTGGTAGGTCATGTACGGCTGGGGCTCGACCACCACGATCTCGGCCTCGCCGTGTTTCAACCGCAGCTTTCGCTGCAACTGCAATGCCGTGTACATGCCGACGTAACCACCGCCGACCACAAGAATGCGCGGTGTGCTTGCCCTGGCCATGGCTGCCGACTCCGTCGTCATTGCTCCATGACGCAATGGCCGGGCGCCGTTTGTCCACAGGGCGGACACCATGATTCACAGCAATCGGCGTCCTCGCGGGCTCGCCGGGGGCACCCGCACCGGGCGATCACCGGGCAAAGGCCGCACGGCGGGAAGACGTGTCCCGTGGCGCTCTGGAAGAGCCCACGCCCCAGGGATCACACCCTCTTCATTCTTGACGCCCCCTCAACTATGTTCGTATCTCGTAGTAGTGCGCGGCGACGCGCACAGCGTGATCTTTATGGGTGGGGAGTCTCCGGGGGGAGACATTCAACTTTCCGGGGGATACACATATGCACATTCAGGACACGACGTGGTCGGCTGCCGCAGGTTCGGAGGGGGGCACGGGCAGGGCGGCGCCGCTCAGGGTGGACGCCCAGCGGAATCTGGAGCATGTGCTCCGGGCCGCCCGCGAGGTCTTCGGCGAACTGGGCTACGGCGCGCCCATGGAGGACGTGGCGCGGCGGGCACGGGTCGGCGTCGGCACCGTCTACCGCCGCTTCCCGAGCAAGGACGTGCTGGTCAGGCGGATCGCCGAGGAGGAGACCGCACGGCTGACGGAGCAAGCGCGCACCGCGCTGGGCCAGGAGAATGAGGCCTGGTCCGCGCTGGCCCGCTTCCTGCGCACCTCCGTCGCCTCCGGCGCCGGGCGGCTGCTGCCGCCGCAGGTGCTGCGGGTGCAGGGCGCGCCGGGCGGCCCGGTCACAGCGGGCGGCGAACCGCACACGGATCACGCACCGCACGAGGACGAGAAGCAGCAGGCCGCGGGCGAGCCGGCCCGGGTGCCGCAGCAGCGGGCCAGGTTCGGCGCGGAGCCCGGCGAGGGCGGCCAGCGCCCGGGTCCCGGCGACCACGCCGGGCGCGACGATGTCACCGGCAGCGGGCCCGCCGGCGGGCGTACGGACAGGATCGAGGACCAGGAGGGCATACGCACGCTGCTCGACGTCGTCGGCCAGCTCGTGGAAAGAGCGCGGGCGGCGGGCGAGCTGCGCGCCGACGTCTCGGTCGCCGACGTGCTGCTGGTGATCGCCACCGCGGCGCCCTCTCTGCCGGACGCCGCACAACAGGCGGCGGCCTCCGCCAGGTTGCTCGACATCCTGCTGGAAGGGCTGCGCTCGCGCCCCTCGGAGCGCCCGGCCGCCCGCGAATGAGCGGCCGGCCGGGGCGTAGGCCGTGCGGATGAACACGGCGGAGCGCAGGACGGATCCTTCCACGGAAGAGTGGTTCCGCCGAAGGCCATGACCCCGGCCCCCTCCGCTGTGCCAGGCTGGCACCGTGGATGAGCCAAGCGGGGATTCCGGCGCCGCCCCTGCCGCGGGGGCCGGGCCGGAAGGCGGCGCCGAGCCGCTGTCGCGCAGGGTGCCGGGGCAACGCGGTCCGGTGGCGCGCCCGGACGGGGCGGTGCCGGGTCAGCGGCGCCCCGGTCCTCTGCCGGGCGCGGCGCCTGACCATGTGTCCGACGCGCCCATGGGCGACGGCCTGCTGCGCCCGCCCCGCCCCGAGCCCGAATCCGCCCGGTCGGACGAGGAGTTGGTCGACCAGGTCAGGGCCGGCCGGGACGGCGCGTACGGGGAGATCTACCGGCGCCATGCCGAGGCCGTACGCCGCTACGCCCGTACCTGCTGCCGGGACGCGCACACTGCCGAGGATCTGACCGGCGAGGTCTTCGCCCGCACCTTGCAGGCGATCCGCGGCGGCAGCGGCCCGCAGTCCGCGGTCCGCGCCTATCTGCTGACCACGGTCCGCCGGGTCGCCGCGTCCTGGGGCAGCACCGCCCGCCGGGAGCAACTGGTCGAGGACTTCGCGGCCTTCGCCGTCACCGCCGCGGGCGCGGGGGCTGAGGCCGCGACCAGCGCGCCCGCCGCCGACGTCCGGGCCATGGCGCAGGCCGAGCAGTCGCTGGCCATCCAGGCCTTCCGCACGCTGCCCGAGCGCTGGCAGACCGTGCTGTGGCACACGACGGTCGAGGAGGAGTCGCCCGCCGCCGTCGCCCCGCTGCTCGGCCTGACCGCCAACGCCACCGCCGTCCTGGCGCACCGCGCCAGGGAAGGCCTGCGGCAGGCGTATCTGCAGGCGCACGTCAGCTCCACGCTCACCGCGCAGGGCGAGTGCGCCCGCTACGCCGAGCGGCTCGGCGCGCACGCCCGCGGCGGCCTGCGGATGCGCGCGGACCGTGAGCTGAACCGGCACCTCAAGGAGTGCGAGCGCTGCACGGCCGCCGCGCTCGAACTGGCCGACCTCAATTCCGCGCTCAAGGGGCTGCTGCCGGTCGCGTACATCGGCTGGTTTGCCGCCGTCTACGCCGCCAAGGCCACGGGAGTCGCCGTGGTCGCGGGTGGCGCCGCCGCCGCGGGGGCCGCGGGAGGTGCCGCGGCTGCCGCGGCGGGTTCCGGCTCCGGGAGCGCGGGGGCCGCGGGCAGTGCTGTCGCGGGCGAGGGGCTGGGCGCGCCCGTCAAGGTCGGCATCGCGGCGGCTGTGGTCGTCGCCGCCGCTGCGGCCACCGCTTTCGCACTCACCGGCGGCCATACCGCGAAACCGCAGAAGCCGCAGGCAAAACCGCCTGCTGCCGCGCCGGTCGCCACCGCTCCCGCG
>NZ_JAJSYW010000282.1:0-5943 GCF_036815005.1 Streptomyces sp. IBSBF 2435
GGGGGGGGGGGGGGGGGGGGGGGGGGGGGGGGGGGGGGGGGGGGGGGGGGGCCCCGCCCCCCCCCCCCCCCCCCCCCCCCCCCCCCCCCCCCCCCCCGCTTCCTCACGCCGTACGCCGGCCGGTGCGCCGGTACCACCAACCCGCGGCGGCCAGGCCGGTCAGCGCGGCCACCCCGACCGCCCCGCCGAGCCGCAGTCCCGGCGGGGCGAAGGTGCAGCTGATCGAGGTCGCCCGGCCGTCCAGCGGCACGGCGATCAGGCCCAGGTACTTCTGCGCGGACTTCGCCGACGCGTCCCCCGCCGCGCAGCGCCAGCCGCTGATGCGCGGCACCGCGACCACGGCCGTCCCGGTGCTGCCGGGCGGCAGCTGCGCGGTGAGTGTGTGGCCGTCGACGTGCACGGCGGTCGCCCCGGTCGCCGTCAACTGCCGTACGGCGGCATCCAGCCGGCTCCTGACCAGGCAGCCGATCGACTGCTGCGGCAGCCTGAGGTGGCCCGTGAAGCTCAGCGCGACCTTCACCTCGCCCGACGCGGGCACGGTCCCGACGGCCTTCATCGCACCGCGGACGGCGGGCAGCCGGCCGTCGAAGTCCACCGGCGCTCCCCCGCCGAGCGCGGCCGTCCCCTTGTACTGCGGCGCCCAGAAGTACACCTGGGCGCCCGGGGTGCAGGCCGTGGTCAAGGTGGCCGAGCCCGTGGCAGGGTCGGCCCGCGCGATCGGCGCCGGGGGGTCGTAGACGCTCGCGCCGAGCAGCATCTCCTGGTTGGCGAAGGCCGAGTCCTGCCAGCGCTGCGACGCGTCCGGCAGCCGGAGCCCGGCGCGTACGGTCACCAGCGGCGGTACGGCGGAGGTGGTGGCCGTGGTGGTGGCCCGCGGCAGCTCGTCGGTGCGCGGCGGGGCGGCCGGGACGGAGCGCATCCGGGTGCCGATGGAGAAGATGGCGTCGGTGACCGGGTTGTCGAGGGAGACGGTGTGCCGCCCCTTGGCGTAGTAGCCGAAACCCAGCTCGGACAGCATCCAGGAGGTGTCGTCAGCGGTCAGGCTGCTGTAATACTCCGCGCCCTGCCCGCCGACGAGCATCTCGTCGTTGCCGCCCGGCACATCACCCGGATCGGTGCGCGACCGCGGCCAGTCGTCCCTGGCGGCGACCGCCGCGGCCATGTCCTGCTGCGCCGGGCCGACCCGCGGCGACCAGGACACCTCCTGCAACTGCAGCTCGGCGACCCGCATCCCGGTCACCGCCGTCTCGCCGCCCTGGGCGAGCACCAGTAGGGCGACGGCCGCCACCGGCAGCGCCCGGGTGGCCACCCCGTACCGCCGCGCGACCAGCACCGCGGCGGCGGCCAGCGCCCCGAGCAGCAGGGCGACGGCGAAGGCGGGGTAGGTCCAGCGGTCGATGGCCTGCCGCCCGTGCGCCGCCAGGGTGACGACGGCCAGCACGGCTGCCCCGCCGAGCAGCGCGGGCAGTTCGGGCAGCCCGTCGGCGGTGGACAGCCAGGCGGCGATGAGCAGCAGGCCGCACAGCACGAAGGTCTGCCGGTAGGGCACCCCGTTGGGCGAGGCGCCCGCGTGCCAGAGCAGGTGGGTCGGCTCCCAGTTCAGCGACAGCGCCACCAGGCAGACGGCCGCCGCCCAGCCGGCCCGTACCCGGGTGGCCACCGCCCGGTTGAAGGGCAGCGTCAGTGCCAGGGCGAGCGCCGGGGTGCCGATGAAGAGGGCGGGGGTGGCCGTACTGGTCGTCGCGGGCAGCAGCCGGGCGGCGATGTCCGCCCACGCGGCCGGGGCGAAGACCACCTCGGGAGTGGGGTCGGCGACCTTGGTGGCCTTGTAGATCACCAGCACGAGCGGGGCGGCGAGGCCGATGCCGATCAGTACCGCGCGGACCGCGTGCAGCAGGCCTGCCAGCCGCCGCCGGGCCGCCTCGTCGGCGGTGAACAGCCGCACCGCCAGCACGATGGCGGCGCCGATCGTGGCCATGTACGCGGTGTAGAAGTTCGCCAGCCACGCCACGCCCACGACCAGCGGCCCCAGCACCGGCCGCCGTCCGGCCCGCGCCCACTCGCCGACCAGGCACAGCAGCGGGAAGGCCAGCAGGCCGTCCAGCCACATCGGCACCGAGGCGCCGTTGTCGAGCGTCCAGCCCGACAGCGCGTACGCCGCCCCCAGCACCGCCGCGACCTGCCACGGCCCGCGGCGCAGCCGCAGCAGCAGCACCGCCATCGCGGCGCCCGCGGCGGTGATCTTCGCCGTGGTGATGACGTAGAGCGCCAGCTCGGTCCTGTCGGCGGGGAAGAGCACCACCAGCAGGTCGAAGGGACTGCTCAGATACGTGCCGAAGTCGCCGAGGAAGTTCGTGCCGAAACCGGAGTTCCAGTTCACGAACATGTCGCCGTCGGCGCCGCCGGTCAGCATCGTGCGCCAGTAGGCGTGGTAGGGCAGGTACTGATTGCCGAGGTCCACGATGTTGCGGGTGTGCGAGCCGAGCGGGTAGCTGCCGGCCAGCAGCCCGCCCAGGCAGAAGACGATGCAGGCCAGCGCGGCGGCGCCGAGCCCGGCGCGCAGCGGGGCGGCGGCCGGCGCCAGGTCGGGCAGCCGCCGGCCGGCGGGTGGCTGTTGCTCCTCCGCCGTCCTGGCGGGGTTGCCCTGGGCGGGTGCGGCCTCGGCTGCTGGGGGCACGGGTCCTCCGGGGTGCGATGCGCAGCGCGCCTGACAGCGCGCAACCCGGTGGGTGTGTCACCGCACGGGTGGCCGCCCATCCCAGCCGAGGCGGGCGACGCCGTTCCGACCGCCGGACGAACCGTGCCCAGCGGATGAGTGAACGCCGGACGTCGTCCGGCGCCCCCGCGCCGTCAGAAGGCGTCGGTCGGCACGTAGGTGCCCCACACCTCGCGCAGCGCGTCGCAGACCTCGCCGACTGTGGCCCGCGCCCTGAGCGCGTCCTTCATCGGGTGGAGCACGTTGCCGGTGCCCGCGGCGGCCTTCCGCAGCGCGCCGAGCGCCGCGTCGACCACGGCCTGGTCGCGCGCGGCCCGCACCCTGCCCAGCCGGGCCGCCTGCTGCGCCTCGATCGCCGGGTCCACCCGCAGCGGCTCGTACGGCTCCTCCTCGTCGGGCTCGAAGCGGTTGACGCCGACCACCACCCGCTCGCCCGCGTCGGTCTCCAGCGCGATGCGGTACGCGTTCCGCTCGATCTCGCCCTTCTGGAAGCCGTGTTCGATCGCCGCGACCGCGCCGCCGAGATCCTCGACCCCGGCCATCAGCGCGAGGGCGGCGGCTTCGACGTCGTCGGTCATCTTCTCCACCGCATAGCTGCCCGCGAACGGGTCCACGGTGGCGGTGACATCGGTCTCGTAGGCCAGCACCTGCTGGGTGCGCAGCGCGAGCCCGGCCGACTTGTCGGTGGGCAGCGCGATGGCCTCGTCGAAGGAGTTGGTGTGCAGCGACTGGGTGCCGCCCAGCACCGCGGCCAGGCCCTGCACGGCGACCCGCACCAGGTTGGCCTCGGGCTGCTGCGCGGTGAGCTGGACGCCCGCGGTCTGGGTGTGGAAGCGCAGCATCAGCGACTTGGGATTCCGCGCGCCGAATTCCTCGCGCATCACCCTGGCCCAGATCCGCCGGGCCGCGCGGAATTTCGCGACCTCCTCCAGGATCGTGCTGCCGCATCGTCCAGGGCCGCCCGGTGTACATCGACGGGTAGACCCCGCGGGTGTACGGGTGCCGCCGGGCTCGCCCAGCTTCTGCGCCGGATCCCAGTCCCCCAGTGCCTCCGGACCGTGGACCGGCTCGATCGGCAGGCCGCTTTCCGACTCGCGCGTCATGCGTCACGCCTCCGCAGCGCTGGCGGGGGTGGGGCCGGGGGGACTCGCGACGGACTGTAGCGGCGGGCGTGCGGGCGGCGCACCGCCGCGGCCTGGGACGTTCCCCACAGCCGCCGACTCTCTACCAAGGGTGCCGCAACCGTCCGGGCCGGAAACGTGTCTAGGGGTGCACAACGGCTGACGCACGGGGATGGAGAGCGATGTCCACAGGCAGGAACAGGAGCAGACGGCGGGTCCCGATGGTGGTGGCCGCTGCCGGAGCGGCGCTCGCCATGGCGGTGCTCGCCGCGTGCGGACCGCAGGACACCGGGGCCGACCAGATGCCGTCGACCACCACGTCCGCGGCCGGCACGACCGCACCGGCCACCACCGGCGCGGCCCCGACCACCGCCCCGGGGACGAGCACGCCGGCCACCACCGCGCCCACCCGTACGGCCGCACCGACCACCGCGGCGCCGACCACGAAGGCGCCGACCACGCCTCCGGTCGCGCCCGCGGTGATGACGGTGGGGGCGACCAGCTCCCAGGTGCGCGAGCTCCAGGCCAGGCTCGGCCAGCTGCACCTGTTCTCGCAGAATCCGACCGGCTACTACGGCGCGGTCACCGAGCACGCGGTCAGCGACTTCCAGGAGCGGCACGGCCTGACCTCGACCGGCAGCGTCAGCCAGAACACCTGGTCCAGGCTGCGGTCACTGACCCACCAGCCCACCCACAAGGAGCTCTACCCGCCGGTCCCGGCCAAGCCGGCCGGCAAGCTCGACCCGCGCTGCATGACCGGCCGCGCGCTGTGCGTCAGCAAGACCAGCCGCACCCTGTCGTGGGTCATCGACGGCAAGGTGCAGGCCACCATGGACGTCCGCTTCGGGTCGCAGTACACCCCGACCCGCGAGGGCCTCTTCCATGTGAACTCCAAGAGCCGCGACCATGTCTCGACGATCTACCACACGTCGATGCCGTTCGCGATGTTCTTCAGCGGCGGCCAGGCGGTGCACTACTCGTCCGACTTCGCCGCCCGCGGTTACGCCGGGGCCTCGCACGGCTGCGTCAACGTACGCGACAAGGCCGCGATCACGAAGCTCTTCGACCAGGTGCGGGTCGGCGACAAGGTCGTCGTCTACTGGTGACGTGACCGGCTGTCAGGACCGCGGGCCCGAGGGCCACCGGGTCTGACGGGGAGGAGCGCGGTCGGGCAGGGGGAAATGCGCCCGGCCGCGCTCCGTAGCACCCGAACCCGATACGGGGTGGACCGGGATCAGGAGGGCCGATGACCAGTCGGCCTTACTCCCTACAGCGCACGGACCGTCAGAAGTGTCACCTTCCAGGAGGCCGTGACGGTAAGCGCTGCCCGGGGCGCGTGTGGCGCGGACCACCGCCGCCGCGCCCCTTGACCGTCTTCTCCGGTCTGCCGGTCCTCCCGGCGCTGCCGCCGTTTCCGCCGCGCCCCGCGCTCCCCCCGCTCTTCAGCGCGAGCTGCCCGGCCTTGGTGTCCTTGGCCGGCTTGCCGCCCTTCCCCGTCGCAGGACCGTGCGGGCAGCGCGGGACCGGGGCCCGGTGGCAGGCGTGGCCGTACCCGCGCCCGCCCGCGCCCTGCCGGTCCTCGCCGGCGCCGCTGTGCGGCGGCGCCGCCGCCGGGCCGCCGCCGCGGGCGCCGGGACCCGCGGTCCAAGGCCCCGACGTGCTGCCGTCGGGCGACACCGCGGCGGGCGGCCTGGTGCCCATCGGCGTGCTCCCCGAGCCCTCCCCCGACGTGAACGACCTCGCCGCCGCGGCCATCCCGACCGCCATCCCGCCGAGCGCCAGCGCAGACACCACTGCCGCGGCCATCACCCGCGGGCGCCGCACCGCGAAGGCGGCCCGCAGCGCGGCCAGCCGACCCCTGCCGCGGGCCTTGCCCGCCCGCCCGGCGGCGGCCGTACGGAAGGCGGCCAGGGCGGCGGCCTCCCGGGCCGGGTCGAGCGGCGCGTGCCCGTCGCGCGCGGCGGCCAGCAGCCGCACCAGCCGGTCGGCCGGCACCCCGGGCGGCGTACAGCGCCCGTCGCCGGCGAGCAGGACCTCCGCCGTACGGGCGCTGTCTCTTATAAAAATCTGACGCTGCCGACGAATACTTGTTCGTGTAGATATCGG
>NZ_JAJSYW010000283.1:0-5764 GCF_036815005.1 Streptomyces sp. IBSBF 2435
CCCCAGCCCCCTGACCGGCCCGCACACCGCCCCCCGGCAGGGTCAGCTGCCGTCGTCGTGCCCCAGAGCCGCGGTCAGCCGGACCTCCAACTCGGTCAGCCGACCGTGGTCGGCGGCGAAAGCGGCGTATCGCCAGTCGGTGCCGTTCGCGGGGGCGCCGGCGTAGAAAACGACGCCCTCGCCGTCGCCCGGCCGGAAGTCCAGCCCGGCTTCCGTCAGGCAGGTGACCGCCGCATCGAAGGACAGCGCGCAGGCCGCGTGGGCCGTTCCCGTGGACCAGGCAGGCGCCGGCCGGCCGTCACCGCGCAGGCGGGTGAGCATGGCGTACGCGGTGGTGGTCGCGGTGCGCCGTACGTTGCATTCCAGGGCGTAGAGGGTGCCGTCGGTGGCGCAGACCGCGTCCAGGCTGTAGGGGCCGCGGTAGCCGTCGGCCGCGAGCTGACGGCCCAGCGCACGCGTCCAGTCGGCCAGTTCGGCCCGGGTGGCTTCCGGCAGACCGCCGAGCGGTGAGCTGTAGCCGGCGAAGGAGCCGCCGTCCATGCGCATCTCGCCGTCGAAGAGCACCGCGACGCGTTCCGCGGTCGTGTGGCCCTGGGCACTGATTGCCCGCGTGTGGTCGACGTACTGCTCGACGACCCAACGGCTGCCCGGCGCTGCCGGGGGCTGCGCCGGTTCCTCCCCGCGCGCGACGAAGCGCAGGCCGTGGCCGCCGGCGGACCGGTCGGGTTTGACCACCACGCGCTCGTGCTCCGCGAGCAGGTCGCAGGTCACCGGGAAGACTTCCGCTCCGGTGCACACCCGGCCGGCCGGCAGGCGCATGCCGATGCGGCCCGCGAGGGTGCGGAAGCCGGATTTCGTGTTCAGGTCCGACACGGTCCGCAGTGTCTCCGCACCCGGTCCGCCCGCCTCGAAGGCGACGAGCGGCGTGCCGAGGTCGGCGGCCAGGGCGACCGTGGCCTCGTCCAGCGCGGTGGGCAGGAGACGGGCACCCGGGCGCGCGTGGACCAGGGCGCGCAGCGGCTCCAGCAGGCCGTGCACGGCAAGCGCCTGCGCCATCGCCATGTGAGGGGCGTCGGGCACCGTCACGACGGTGACGGTGCCGTCAGGGATCCTCAGCCGCTCGAAGGCGTAGCGGCGGAAGGCGTCGCCGAGGGGCACGGGGACGACCAGCACGTCACGGGGCCGAGTGAGCCAGATCTTCCGCGGCGCCTGCTCCGACCACCGGCGCAGCACCGACGCCTCGCTCAGGTCGACCGCCAGGGGCGAGACGAAATTGGCGAGGATGACGAGCGCGCCCGCTCCCTCGTGTTCAGCGATCATGACGTGCCGCCCTCCGCACCGCTCACCGGACAGGCCCCCTTCGCGTCCGCCGTGGCCACCGTCGTCCTCCCTTCTCCGGCCCGGTCACCGGCGGCAGCCCCGTGGCGGAGGCGTGGTCCGCCGCCCGGTGCGGGCGGCGGACCCGAGGACCGGACGCGCTCAGACCGCGGGGGTGAAGCGGTCCCAGGCGCGGTGCCGGGTCAGCAGTTCGCTGACGTGCTCCAGGACGGAGGCGGCGCCGCCCGCGGTCACCACGCCGGGGGCGTCGGCGGCGATACCGGCCGCGGTCAGCGCCTCCGTCCCGTCGGCCCAGGCGCCCAGTGCCTTGCCGTGCCGGTAGGCCTCGGTGAGCAGCAGCAAGACCCGGGGGTCGATGCTCGCGGCCGCCGCCGCGCTGTCGTCCACCTTCGCGTCGCGGGCGCCGTAGGTGTCGGCCCCGGGAGCGGGCGCGCCGGCGAGCAGGACCGCGTCGAATTCGGTGGACCGGGCGGTGGCGAAGGTGCGCTGCACGGCGACGGGTTCGCCGTCGGCGTCGAGTTCGCCGCCGTGCGGGGCGATGACCAGGGGGACCATGCCGGCGTCCAGTACGGCCTGGCGGACGGAGCGGACGCCGCTGAGGTCCTGGTCGCCCGCGGTGACGATGCCGATGATCCGGCCGTCCAGCGGCCAGCGACCGCCCAGCTGCGACAGCGCGGGGCTGGGCTGCGGGTCCGCGAGGGTCACGGTGGCGTCGGGCGCGGGCAGCCCGAGGCCGGTGGCGACCTGCGCGCACAGGTCGGTGTCGATGTTGGCGAGCGCGAGCAGCGCGCGTTCCTTGATCGCCGTCTCGTAGCACTTGTTCAGCTCGAAGGAGTAGGCGGCGACGATGTGCTCGCGCTCGGTGGGCGTCATGCTCAGCCAGAACAGCCGGGCCTGGCTGAAGTGGTCGTCGAAGGACGCCGCCGCCTCGCGTACCTTGCGGCTCGCGGGCACCTCGACCGGGACCTCGATGTAGGCGCCGGTGTCGGCGCCGGCCAGGAACGGGCAGCCGCCGTCGAGGGAGTTGGGGTGGTACGGGGCCACGCCCCGGTGCACCGCGGTCTGGTGCATGCCGTCGCGCAGCATGTCGTTGACGGGCGCGTGGGTGCGGTTGATCGGCAGCTGGCCGAAGTTGGGGCCGCCGAGCCGGCTGATCTGCGTGTCGAGGTACGAGAAGAGGCGGCCCTGCAGCAGCGGGTCGTTGGTGACGTCGATGCCGGGCACGAGGTGGCCGACGTGGAAGGCGACCTGCTCGGTCTCGGCGAAGTAGTTCGACGGGTTGGCGTTGAGCGTCATCAGGCCGATCGGCTGGACCGGCGCCAGCTCCTCGGGCACCAGCTTGGTGGGGTCCAGCAGGTCGATGCCCTGGAACATCTGGTCCTCGGTGTCGGGGAAGGTCTGCACCCCCAGCTCCCACTGCGGGAAGGCGCCGGCCTCGATCGCGTCGGCGAGGTCGCGGCGGTGGAAGTCCGGGTCCATGCCGCTGGTGATCTGGGCCTCCTCCCACACCAGGGAGTGCACGCCCAGCTTCGGCTTCCAGTGGAATTTCACCAGCGTGGTGGCGCCCTGGTCGTTGACCAGCCGGAAGGTGTGGACGCCGAAGCCCTCCATCATCCGGAACGAGCGCGGGATGCCGCGGTCGGACATGTTCCACAGGGTGTGGTGGGTGGCTTCGGTGTGCAGGGTGACGAAGTCCCAGAAGGTGTCGTGCGCGCTCTGCGCCTGCGGGATCTCCCGGTCCGGATGCGGCTTGCCGGCGTGGATCACGTCGGGGAACTTGATCGCGTCCTGGATGAAGAACACCGGAATATTGTTGCCGACCAGGTCGAAGACGCCCTCCGCGGTGTAGAACTTCGTCGCGAAGCCCCGGGTGTCGCGCACGGTGTCCGCGGAGCCGCGCGAGCCGAGGACGGTGGAGAAGCGCACGAAGACCGGCGTCTCGACGTCCTTGGCCAGGAATGCCGCCTTGGTGATCTTCGCGGCGGCCCCGTAGCCCGTGAAGACGCCGTGCGCGGCGGCGCCGCGGGCGTGCACGACCCGCTCGGGGATGCGCTCGTGGTCGAAGTGGGTGATCTTCTCCCGCAGGTGGTGGTCCTGCAGCAGCACCGGCCCGCGCGGTCCGGCCTTCAGCGAGTGGTCGGTGTCGTACAGCCGCGCGCCCTGCGCTGTCGTGAGGTAGCTGCCGGCCTGCGCGACCTTGTCCTGCGAGGTCCGCGTCGGCTGGCCGGTCGGGCTGTACGTGTCAGGGCCGCGCTGGTCCGGCTTGGGCGGCAGCGGGCCGCGCGGCTCGGTCGGCTCCTCGACGGACGGCGGCACCGGGGCGGGGGCGCCCGGGATCTCGTTGCCCGGGTGGACGGCCTCCTGGACCTTCTCGACGACCTTGTCGGCGGCAGCCGTCACGGGGTTCTTCTTCTCGCTCACCAGGGTCTTCCGATCATTCGAAGGGGTGGGGCCGCCGCAGGAAAAGCCGCGGAATTGAATAATCACGACATCGCATCACAAGTGGTACCCGGATGGTCAGCGCCTCCACACCGGCGACGCGACATCCGGCATCCGCACGGGCTAACCGGCAGCCGCCGCGGAGCGGCTGCCGGCACCCCGCGCCAGGTCACGCGCCGCTCTCCCCGGCGGCGCGCGGCGCATTCGACGGGCCGGTGAAGACATCGACGAGCGCGACCGCCAGGGCCAGCGCGGCCAGACCCGCCGCGGTGACCAGCCCCAGCTGGAGCCCGGAGGACCAGTCGGGGCGGGAATTGCCGACCCTGGAGAAGAAGACGGAGCCGACCGCCGCGATACCCGCCGCCGAACCGATCCGCTGCGCGGTCTGGAGTACGCCGCCCGCGCTGCCGGCCCGCTCCACCGGGACCTCGCTGAGCGTCAGCGTCTGGTTCGGCGAGATCACGAGCCCGCTGCCGATTCCGGCGAACAGCAGCGGCAGCGCGGTCGCCAGGCCGACAGAACCGGTGCTGTCCTGATGGACGGCCAGTACCGTACCGAGCAGTCCGAGGACCACCATGCCCAGGCCCAGGGCGACCAGCGGGCGCCCGATCCGGGTGACGATCCGCCCGCCGACCGCCGCCGCGGCACCCGAGCCCACGGCGAAAGGCATGATCGATACGCCCGCCTCCAGCGCGGAGTAGTGCATCCCGTTCTGGAGGTACAGCGTCAGCACGAAGAAGATCGAGGTGAAGCCCGCGAAGTACAGCAGCGACAAGAAAACGCCGAGCCCGTACGACTGCCGATGGAAAAGGGCCAGATTCACCAGCGGTTCGTGCCGCCGCCCGTAATGGCGTTCCCAGGCCGCGAAACCGCCCAGCACGAGCAGGGCCAGCGGGATCAGCAGCCATTTCCCCAGCCCCGGCCACTCCCGCTGCTGGACGAACGGCAGGAGCAGCACCACGGTCCCGACGCCCAGCAGCACCACGCCGACCGGATCGAGGTCGCTGCGCGTACCCGTGCCCTCCCGCCGCACCCGGCCGGGCAGCAGGCGGTGCGCCAGCGGGAGCAGCACGAGGCCGATCGGCAGGTTGACGTAGAAGACCCAGCGCCAGCCCTCGTGCGAGCCGAACAGCTGGATCAGCAGTCCGCCGAGCAGCGGTCCCACCGCGGTGGACACCCCGATGGTGGCGCCGAGCAGGCCGAACGCCCGCCCGCGCGCGGCGCCCTGGAACATCTGCTGGATGAACCCGGACACCTGCGGTACGAGAATGCCGCCGGCCACGCCCTGGACGAGCCGGGCGGCCACCAGCCACGTCTCGTTCTGCGCCGCGCCGGCCAGCGCGCTGGCGGCCGTGAAGACGAGCAGTCCCACCATGAACACGCCCCGGCGGCCACGGACGTCGCCGAGCCGCCCGGACGGCACCAGGACCAGGCCGAAGGCGAGGGCGTATCCGGACAGCACCCATTGCAGGCCGCTCTGCGAGGCGCCGATGCCGCTGCGGATCGACGGCAGCGCCACATTGACGATGCTGACGTCCAGCAGGGTCATGAAGCTCGCGGTCAGACAGACCGCCAGAGCACGCCACTCTCCGGCCGAGTGCTGCCGCTCCTCGGGTGCCTTCTGCGATGTCGTACGAGTCGAGTCCACAGCTGCGCGTCCTTCCCGGGGCGGACGGGGATCCACGGCGGGCGGGTCACGGTCCGCCCGCCGCCCGCCCGCGGGCAGGTGTCCGACGCGTGATCGGTTGCCCTGGCCCGGCAGGGGTCATGCCTCGCCCGACGGCCCGTTCCGGATGCCGGACGCCAGGACCTGCCCGCCGGGCCGGTCCGTCACGAAGATCACCGTGCCACGGTTGCCGTGGTTGCGGTGACGAACGCGCCGACGGTCGTCCATGGCTCTCCCGGCGGCGGGGCAGCTTCCCGGCCGTCGCGCCCGCCCATGGCGGAAGGCGTACGCGCAGGGCCGGGGCGGGGCCGGCTCCCCGGG
>NZ_JAJSYW010000284.1:0-5739 GCF_036815005.1 Streptomyces sp. IBSBF 2435
CGGCGGAGGGGGGCGTCATGTTTCTCCAGGGTGGAGGGAGCAAGCGTGCACGGGTGCGAGCGGGGGGACCGGTTCGATCGGCGGTGGGGCACCGGGGCGGGCCGCTCTCTTCGAGCAGCCCGCCCCGGGCGTCACTGGAGGTGGATCAGGCCGTGCGCGTTCCAGAAGTCGCAGTGGTGGTCGGCGGTGAAGCCCGCGGTCGGTCCGGACCGCGGCAGGCGGAACTGCATGGTTTCCGGGTGTCCCGGGCGGTAGGCCGGCCACGGGCCCTGCCGGGGGTCGGGTCGGCCGGTGGCGATGAAGGCGCCCCACTGGGCGCGCATGGCCCGGGCCAGGCGTTCCTGCGCGGGGTTCAGGCCGGTCAGGAACTTCTGCGACCCGTCGCTGCGGGTGAAGGTGAACAGGTATTCCAGTTCGGTGGTGTGGTAGGCGCCCCAGGCGAAGCCGGGGGTGACGGCTTCGGCCGGTGCGGTGGAGTCCGCGAACTCGTAGGCGTAGGTGCGGGTCTGCGGTGCCAGCGCGTTCTCGATCGTCCACGCACGGCACACCCGGTCCGGATCGGAGGCGATGGCGCCCGCCGCGTCCGCCGGTGCCATACCGGCGTACAGGGAAAGGATCTCGTCCGCCTGCTGGGGGTAGCCGCGCCGCACCCAGGCGGTCAGTGTGTCCTGGGTGGCGGGCTGGGCGATGCCCGGGTAGGGGCGGTTCTCGTCGTGGGTGTTGCCGACCAGGACGGGCACATGGGTGAAGCGGCCCTCGGCGATGGCCTGCCGCGGGTCGAGCGGCAAGAGTGCCCCGCCGACCGTGGGCGTGCCGGGCGGGCCGCCGGGCTGGTCGAGCAGCGTGCCGACGCTCTTGCCGCGCAGGCACCGGGCGGCGGTCGCGGGATCGGCGCAGCCGGCCGACGCGGCGAAGGCGGTCCCCGTCTCCTGTGCCGGGCCCAGCGGTTGCGCGTCGCACGCGCCGCTCTCGATGATGGCCCGGGCGAACAGCCCCCTGGCCGACGGTACGGTGAGCAGCCGGCAGACGGCACGGCCGCCGGCGGACTGCCCGGCCACCGTCACCTGGCCGGGATCACCGCCGAACGCGCGGGCGTTGGCGCGCAGCCAGCGCAGCCCGGCGATCTGGTCCATCAGCCCGTACTGGCCCGACATGCCGTCGGCGGCCTCCCGGCCGAGTGCGGGCAGCGCCAGGAATCCGAGCCAGCCCAGCCGGTGGTTGACCGTCACCACGACGCTGCCGGTCTCGGCGGCCAGGTCGGCCGCCTGGTACTGGCTGCCCGAGCCGTTGATGCCGCCGCCGCCGAAGATCCAGTACAGGACGGGTGCACGGCCGGCCCGGGCTGCCGGGGTGTCCGGGCGCCACACGTCCAGGTAGAGGCAGTCCTCGGCCTCCGAGCGGGGCCCGTTGCTGTTCTCGGTCTGCGCGCAGACCGGGCTCGGCGTCGAGGCATCGCGGACACCCCGCCAGGAGGCCGCGCGCTGCGGTGCCTTCCAGCGCAGGCTGCCGACCGGCGGGGCGGCGTACGGGACCCGGCCGAAGAAGTCCACCCGGGGTGTTGCCGCCGTGCCGCGCAGAACGCCCTGCTGGTCCCGCACGACCGGTGAGCTCTGGGCGGCCGCCGAGGGCGCCGGGGCGGAGAGGGCGTGCGTACTGCCCGGCGGCGCCGCGGCAGTCGTCGCGACAAGCACCGCCACCACCGCCAGGACGGCGCCTGCCAGGCTCCTGGACGCTGTGCGGGTACACGCTGGGAACACGTGATCATCTCCTCGACGGGATGCGGGAGTTGTTCTCTGTTCATGACCGCCGGCCGGCACCGGGCAGCGGGATCGGCCCGCACGGCTCCACCCGGCGTGCACCGGGCATGGCCTGCTTCCGCACCGGCGGAACCGCAGGTCACAGCTCCGCGTCCGGGTGCGTCCAGCCCACCGTTCCCGTCCCGGCGTCGCAGCCAGGCCGCGGGATCACCCGGCCGCACGTCCCGGGCACACTCGTGCACGGACGACGGCCGGCGGAGCACCGGCGACCGGCGGCGGCCGCCGCCTGACCGATCCGCGGTTCACGGTAGACGCCACACCCGCGTTACGTCTATAAAACGTTCGAGGGAAGATGGGCGGCGGTAGGCCGGCCTGCTTCTCCTCGCAACGGGAGACGACGATGCAGCTGACGACGCACACATGGGGCGCCGGTGACCGGGTGGCGCTGCTGGTGCACGGCATGATGGCCGATCACCGCACCTGGCGCCGGGTCGGACCAGCGCTCGCCGACCGCGGCTACCGGGTCGTCGGCGTCGACCTGCCGGGCCACGGCGGAAGCCCCCGCGGCGGCGGTGCGGACGGCGCCAGGCGCTACCGCCTCGATGACATGGCGCTTGCGCTGGCCGCCGCCTGTCCGCACGGCGTCGACGCGGCGGTCGGGCACTCTCTGGGCGCCGTGGTCCTGGAGCGGGCCATCGGCCGCGGCATGGCGGTTGAGCGGGCCGTATACAGTGATCCTGCCTGGCGCAGCGAGCCGCACGACCTCGCACCGGCCCGCGCCTACAAACACGCGACCCGCGACGAGATCCGCGCGGCCAACCCGCGCTGGGAGGCCGCCGCCGTGGACGACGAGGTGGCCTGCCTGGCATTGTGGGACCCCGACACCGTGACGGTTCTGGAGCCCCCGCCCGGCCTTCCGGCCTCGGCGGTCCGCCCCTCCCTGGTGCTCCTGGCCGACCCCAGCGAGCGGGTCACGCCCGGCGGGCAGGAACTGCTGCGCGCCCGCAGGTTCGCCCTGCGGACGGTGCCCGGCGCGGGCCACTCGATCCACCGCGACGACTTCCCCGGGTTCATGTCCGCGCTCTCGGGCTGGGTCTGACGATAAAACGATGCACTGCCATCGCGCTGTACGACCCTCGCGCCGCTTCGCTGACGGGTCCGCACCCGACCGCAGTCTCCCTGCCGCCTGATCAGGGGCAGGAACCTCACTCACCTGTGCCCGGCTCGTCGCCGCTCGCCCAGGCCCTCATCGTCCGGACGGAGAACAGTCATGGTCACGCGATCCTCCGAGGTGTCGTCTCCGCCTCCCGTACACGCCGGCGACCGGCTCCTGGCAGCCCTCGACATCGGCGGCACGAAGATCGCCGGCGCGGTGCTGGACGGGCGTGGGAACGTCCTGCACCGCTCACAGCAGCGCACTCCGGCTGCGGGCGGGCCTCAGGAGGTGTTCTCCGCCGTGCGGGCGGTGCTGGCCGCCATGACCGCCCTGCCGCAGTGGACCCGCGTGGCCTCGCTCGGCATCGCCAGCGCCGGACCGGTCGACATCGCCCGCGGCATGGTCTCTCCGGTCAACATCCCCGGATGGCGTGACTTCCCGATCGTCGAGCAGGTCCGCGGGCTGCCGGCGCTGGCCGGGATGCCCGTGACGCTGTGCGGGGACGCCGTCGCCATGACGGCCGCCGAGCACCGGATCGGCGCCGCCCGAGGCTGCCGGGACGCGCTGTGCATGGTGGTGTCAACCGGAGTGGGTGCGGGACTGGTCATGGACGGCGTGGTGCGCAACGGTCCCACCGGCAACGCGGGCCACCTCGGCCACATCACTGTCGACCTTCTGGGAGATTCGTGCGTCTGCGGGTCCCGGGGCTGTGTGGAGCAGCTGGCCAGCGGCACCTCCCTCACCCGCCGCGCCCTGCGCACCGGCTGGAAGCCAGCCGGTGCCGCCGACGGCCCGGCGCTCGCGGCCGACGCCCGCGCCGGCGACGCCATCGCGCTGGCCGCCTTCGACACCTCCGCCCGGGCGCTGGCGGCGGCCGTCGCCGCGGTGGCCACGTTGGTGGAGATCGAGGTGGCCGTCATCGGCGGCGGCGTCGCCGAGGCCCACGACGTGCTCTTCCCGCCGCTGCGCCGCCACCTCGCGTCCTACGCGGTGCTGCCGTTCGCCGCGGGAGTCCGTGTCGAGCGCGCCGCTCTGCGGGCCGACGCCGGACTCATCGGGGCCGCCCTGATCGCGGCCGACCACCGGGCGAGCGGGATCGTCCGCCACTGACGCGTTCGGGGCCGTCCGCGGTGGCGGACGGCCCCGGGGTGGTGTGCTGGTGCCGGTACGGCGGGCGGGGCGGTGTCAGGTGGGCAGGTGCCATGTCTGCCAGGGGTTGGTGTTGCGGTCGTAGATCTGCAGGCGGGTGGCGTTGGCGGTGCTGCCGCCGGGGTCGTCGAGGTAGCGGCCGGACTGCGGGTTCTTCAGGTGCCCGTCGGATTCGGTGCTCCACTGCTGGGCCCCGGAGCCGTTGCAGTCCCAGATCTGCAGCTTCGTGCCGTTCGCGGTGCCTTGCCCGGTCACATCGAGGCACTTGCCCAGGGCCCGGATCGTCCCGTCGGTGCCGACCGTCCACGACTGCGCCGTACTGCCGTTGCAGTCGTACAGCTGCACCGCCGTGCCGTTCGCAGTGCTCGCGGCCGCCACATCCACACACTTGCCACCCACACCCGTGACCGCCCCCGTGTGCGACCCACCCGGCGGCGTCGTCGGAGGAGTCGTCGGCGTGCCGGTCGGGATGTGGATCTCGCCCTGGCTGTAGGTGCGGGCGTCGTAGTAGCCGGCCTTGATCGAGTCGTTGGAGTTGTAGGCCGGGTCGGTCAGCCAGTTCATCCAGACGTTCCAGTAGGTCCACTTGGGCTGGGAGGCCATCTGTGCGGGCTGCGGCACGCTGCCGACCTCGGCCAGGGCAATGGGCTTGGCGCCCGCGATGTTCTGGATGGCCTGATACCAGTCGCTGGAGGGGAACTTGTTCACCCAGACGTCGAGGCCGACGACGTCCACGTAGCTGCTGCCCGGGTAGTAGCTCGCCGCCTGGGAGGCGCCGCCGGCGACGTCCTTGGGAGCCCACACCCAGATGATGTTGTTCAGGCCCTTGGACTCCAGGTAGTCGTGGGTGATCTGGAACAGCCGCGCGCTGCCGTTCGCGCCGGGGCGCCCGCCCCACCAGGCCCAGCCTTCGTTCAGCTCGTGCTGCGGGCGGAACAGGACGGGGATGCCGGCGTCCTTGAGCTGCTGGAAGTACGGCACGAACTGGTCGAGCTTGGCCTTGTAGTCGTTGTTGAGGGCGCTGCCGTCGGTGATGAGCTGGCTCCATTCGGAGTCCGACAGCTTGCTGCCCTTCACCGGGTTCGAGCCGCCCTCGAAGGAGCAGGTGGCCACGTCCGGGCGGCAGGCGTGCATCATCAGGCCGGGGATGGTGCCGTTGGCCCATTCGGTCTTGGCCTCGTTGACCACCGTCTGCCGGTTGTTGATGTCGTCCTGGCTGAACCCGAAGTCACCGTTCCAGACGCCGGGGTACTGGCCGGTGATGTCGTGCGCCTTGCGGACCCACTGGGCCGGGTCGCTGTTCGCGCCGCCCTGTTGGCCGGACAGCACGTGGTTGCCGGTGAGGCTCTTGAGGTACGCGATCTCGTCGGCCCGGGTGACTCCGGTCGGCCCGGGCGGAGTTGCCGAGGCAGAGCCTCCGGTGGCCGTGAGGGCGACAGCTGCGACAGCCGCCACTGATACGGCGGCCGCAAGTGCTCGCGTTCTGGCACGTAGGGACATGAGCGAGTGCCTTTCCTATGGGAAGTTACCGCCTGCGTCCGACACCTGACGTCCGATGTCAGGTGTCCGCGTCGGGCGTCGGGACAGCTGCCGGTACGGCGGGCGGGGCGGTGTCAGGTGGGCAGGTGCCATGTTTGCCAGGGGTTGGTGTTGCGGTCGTAGATCTGCAGGCGGGTG
>NZ_JAJSYW010000285.1:0-11347 GCF_036815005.1 Streptomyces sp. IBSBF 2435
GCTCAACCCCGCCCGACCTGCCGAAACCCCCGCCGGCACGAGACAATGGAATGACGGCTGCTGGCCGCCTGACGGGGGGTGTCGGCCGCGCGTACGCGCCGGAACCGGAGGAGGGCTCGCGCACCATGGCCCAGACGAATCATCCCAGCGTCCCCGCCCAGCCCGACAAGGGGCCCGGCGACGGCACCACCGACAGGTTCGGCACCTTCCGGCCGCGGGTCGTACCCGACCTGGAGCCTGAGCCGCCGGGGCTCGACGCGGCCAGCGAGGAATTCGGCGCGGAATTGCCGCAGGGCCGCTTCCTGGACCGGGAGCGCAGCTGGCTGGCCTTCAACGAGCGGGTGCTCGAACTGGCCGAGGACCCGGCCACCCCGCTACTCGAACGGGCTAATTTCCTGGCCATATTCGCCAGCAACCTCGACGAGTTCTTCATGGTCAGAGTGGCCGGCCTGAAGCGCCGGATGGCCACCGGGGTCGCGACCAGGTCCGCGTCAGGACTGCAGCCCAGGGACGTGCTCGACCTGATACTGACCAGATCGCGGGAGCTGATGGCCAGGCATGCGGCCTGCTTCCAGAACGACGTCGCCCCGCAGCTCGCCGACGAGGGCATCCATGTCATCCGCTGGGCCGAGCTGACCGAGAAGGAGCAGGCCAGGCTCGCCACGCTGTTCCGGCAGCAGATCTTCCCGGTGCTGACACCGCTGGCGGTCGACCCGGCACACCCTTTCCCGTACATCTCGGGCCTGTCGCTGAATCTGGCGGTGGTGGTGCGCAACCCGGTCTCGGGGCACGAGCACTTCGCCCGGGTGAAGGTGCCGCCGATCCTGTCGCGCTTCCTGGAGGCGGGGCCGCAGCGCTACGTCCCGCTGGAGGACGTGATCGCCGCGCACCTGGAGGAGCTGTTCCCGGGGATGGAGGTCCTGGACCACCACATGTTCCGGGTGACCAGGAACGAGGACCTGGAGGTCGAGGAGGACGACGCCGAGAACCTGCTCCAGGCGCTGGAGAAGGAGCTGATGCGGCGCCGCTTCGGGCCGCCGGTGCGCCTTGAGGTCGAGGAGTCGATCGCCCCCCGGGTGCTCGACCTGCTCGTGCACGAGCTGAAGATGAAGCACACCGAGGTCTATCCGCTGCCCGGCCCGCTCGACCTGACCGGCCTGTTCGCGATCGCCCGCCTGGACCGGCCCGAGCTGCAGTTCCAGCGGTTCATCGCCGGCACGCACCGCGACCTGGCCGAGGTCGAGTCCGCGACTCCGCCGGACATCTTCGCGGCGGTGCGCGAGCGGGACATCCTGCTGCACCACCCGTACGACTCCTTCTCCACGTCCGTGCAGGCCTTCCTCGACCAGGCGGCGGCCGACCCGGACGTGCTGGCCATCAAGCAGACCCTCTACCGCACCTCGGGCGACTCGCCGATCGTGGACGCGCTGATCGACGCGGCCGAGGCGGGCAAGCAGGTGCTGGTGCTGGTCGAGATCAAGGCGCGCTTCGACGAGCAGGCCAACATCAAATGGGCCAGAAAGCTCGAAGAGGCCGGCTGCCATGTCGTCTACGGCCTGGTCGGCCTCAAGACGCACTGCAAGCTGTCGCTGGTGGTCAGGCAGGAGGGCGACACCCTGCGCCGCTACAGCCATGTCGGCACCGGCAACTACCACCCCAAGACGGCCAGACTCTACGAGGACCTGGGCCTGCTGACCGCCGACCCGCAGGTCGGGGCGGACCTGTCGCACCTGTTCAACCGGCTGTCGGGCTACTCGCGGCGCGCCACGTACAACCGGCTGCTGGTCGCCCCGCGCAGCCTGCGCGACGGGCTGGTCGCCCGGATCATGACGGAGATCGAGCACCAGCGGGCCGGGCGGCCCGCGTTCGTCCGCATCAAGGTCAACTCCATCGTGGACGAGGCGCTGATCGACGCGCTCTACCGGGCCTCGCAGGCCGGCGTCCAGGTGGACATCTGGGTACGCGGGATCTGCGCGGTACGGCCGGGGGTGGCCGGGCTGTCGGAGAACATCAGGATCCGCAGTGTTCTCGGGCGTTTCCTCGAACACTCCCGGGTCTTCGCGTTCGGCAACGGCGGCGACCCCGAAGTGTGGTTCGGCAGCGCCGACATGATGCACCGCAACCTCGACCGGCGCATCGAGGCGCTGGTCAGAGTCGCCGACCCGACCCACCGCGCCACCCTCAACCGCCTGCTGGAGACCGGGATGTCCGACGGCACGTCCTCCTGGCACCTGGCAGCCGACGGCAACTGGACCCGGCACAGCACCGACGCCGAAGGGCGCCCGCTGCGCAATGTCCAGGAGATGCTCATCGATGCCCGGAGGCGCCGGCGTGGCCCATCAGCAGCTACCTGACCGCCTGTCGTCGCAGCACCAGCAGACCCTGCGGGACGGGGACACGCCTGCCCATCCGTCCCCGTCCGCAGCATCGACCAGAGCCAGGCCGCCGCGCCTGCCCGCCCCCGGCGGCAGCGCACCGGCACCGGCAGACAACGGGGACACGGGGACCAGCAGCAGCATGAACGCCGAACCGTACGACGCCATGCCACCGGGCGGCGGCACCGCGGGCGAGGTGCTCACCCGCTATCTGCACGAGCGGGCCATCGCCTTCCTGCGCGGGCTGAGCCTGCGCGGCGAGAACGAGGCCGAGGCCGACGCGGTGCTGCGGGCCAGTGCCCGCCGGATCGGCGGGGCGCTGCACATATACGGGCCGCTGACCGACCCCGGCTGGGCCGAGCCGCTGCGCGCCGAGTTGGGCTGGCTGTCCACGACGCTGGGCCGCGAGCCGCAGTACGCCACCCGGCTGGCCCGGCTGCTGGGCGCGCTGCGGCGGCTGTCGATCACCGCGGAGGGCCAGGAGGCCGTCGTCGCGGTGGGCGGCGCGCCGCCGCCCCCGCCGTCCGGCGGCGGACCGCTGGCGCTGGGCGCGGCCCGCGCGGGCGCCCTGCTCGAACGCCAGCTGACGCTGGCCAGGACCCGCGCGCACTCGGCGTCGCTCCAGGCCATGGGCTCGTCCCGGTTCCACGCGCTGGCCGACGCGATCGCCGTCCTGGCCTCCGAGGTGCCGCTCGCACCCGCCGCGGCGGGCCCCGCCCGTACCGTCCTGCCGCCGATGGCCGCGCAGGCCCACCGGCGGCTGGCCGACGCCGCCGCCGCGCTGCCGCTGCACCGGGCGGCGCACCCGTACAACGCCGACGCCGTGCAGGCCTCGCTCGGCGCCGACCTCACCGCCGACCTCCAGGACGCGCCCTGGCACCAGGTGCGGGTGCTGCTGCGGCTGACCCGTTACGCGGCCGAGGTGACCCGTCCCGACGGCGGGGCCGACCGGCAGCGGCTCACCGACGCGGGCACGCTGCTCGAACGGCACCGGCAGGCCGCCGAGTCGGCCTCCGCGGTCGCCGCCGCCGCCCGCACCCCGCGGATCGCGCCGGCGACGGCATACGCGCTCGGTGTGCTGCACGCCGACCAGCGGCACGAGGTCGAGGCGGCCCGCTTCGCCTTCTCCCGGCTGTGGCAGCCCGCAATTCCGGGGGTGCGCGGCCAGTGACCGAGGACGAGGTGGCGGTACGGGCGGCGGGCGTGGTCCTGTGGCGCGCCGCGCCGGGCGGCGTCGAGATCGCCCTGGTGCACCGGCCGCGCTACGACGACTGGAGCCTGCCCAAGGGCAAGCTCAAACGGGGTGAGGAATTCGCCGCCGCGGCGGTGCGGGAGACCAGGGAGGAGACCGGGCTGCACTGCGAATTGGGCGCTGCGCTGGGCTCGACGCGCTATCTCGTGGACGGGCGGTCCAAGGAGGTTCGCTATTGGGCTGCCCGGGCCCACGCGGGCGATTTCGTCGCCAACACGGAGGTGGACCGGATGGTCTGGCTCGGCCCCGCGGCGGCCGAGCTCCGCCTCACCCACGAGCGTGACCGCCCCCTCATCGCCGCCTTCCTCCTGACCCTGCCCTAGCCGCCCCTCGGCTGCGGCCGTGCTCCTCTCAGTCCCCCGGGTGCCCGGGGGATGGCCGCGCGGACGCCCGACGCCAGCTCCTTCCGGGTGCCCGGGACAGGGCGCGCAGACGGCCAACGCCAGCTCCTCACGGGCACCCCCTGCGCCAGCGGCACCCCCCAGCCCCGCGCCAGCGGCGTCGCGCCCCCTGCCGAAGCGGACCGGACGGCCCGTGCCCGGGGGTGGGCAACGCCTGGCGCAGGGGTACCGCACGTAACGGCCGCACCCCCCGGAGGGAGTGGCACCGGGCTGACGGGTGAGGTTCACCCGGCGTTCACCCTCTCCCGTTGGTCGCTTCATCTGATCTGCCTAATTTCGGCCTTACCGGTGAGCACGAGCCGCCGGAGGACGCAGATACACAACCCTCTGCTTCGCCGTCGACCGGCGGGCTCTCGGAAGGAACACACGAAGGTGAAGCTTCAGCGTAAGAGCGGGCTGCGCGCCCTGACCGTCGGCGCGGTCGCGATTACCGGTGCGCTCGTCCTGTCCGCCTGCGGTTCGGACGACAACAGCGACTCGTCCACGCCGAGCAACTCGGCGAGCGGTTCGAGCAGCGCGACGAGCGGCACCAACGCGTCGGGCATCTCCTGTGCGACCGGCAAGATCCTGTCCTCGGGTTCGACCGCCCAGCAGAACGCTGTCGAGTCCTGGGTCAAGGACTACCAGCAGGCGTGCAGCGGCGCGACGATCAACTACAAGCCGTCCTCCTCCGGCGAGGGAATCATCGACTTCAACAACGGCACGGACGCCTTCGCCGGCTCCGACTCGCCGCTGAAGCCCGAAGAGGTCGACAAGTCCAAGAGCGCCTGCACCGGCGGCCAGGGCATCAACATCCCGATGGTCGGCGGCCCGATCGCCATCGGCTACAACCTGCCCGGCGTGAACGACCTGGTGCTCAACGGCTCGACCCTGGCGAAGATCTTCAACGGCAAGATCACCACCTGGAACGACGCCGCGATCAAGGCGCTCAACCCCGGCGCGAACCTGCCGAGCACCAAGATCCAGTCGGTCCACCGCCAGGACGACTCCGGCACCACCGACAACCTGACCAAGTTCTTCAAGGGCTCCGCGCCGGCCGACTGGCCGTACGAGCACGCGAAGGCGTGGGCGGCCAAGGGCGGCCAGGCCGCTCCCAAGTCCGCGGGCGTGGCCGGTCTGGTGAAGCAGACCGAGGGCTCGATCGGCTACTTCGAGCTGTCCTACGCGACCGCCAGCAGCATCCCCACGGTCAAGATCGCCACCGGCGCCTCCGCCCCGGTCGAGGCCACCACCGCCAACGCCTCCGCGGGCATCGCGCAGGCGAAGGTCGTCGGCACCGGCTCCGACCTGGCGCTGGACCTCGGCGCCGCGTACACCACCAAGGCGGACAACGCCTACCCGATCGTCCTGGTGACGTACGAGATCGCCTGCGACAAGGGCAACAAGGCCGACACCCTGCCGCTGACCAAGTCCTTCCTGACCTACATCGCGAGCGAGACCGGCCAGGCCAAGCTCGCCGCCGCGGGCTACGCGCCGCTGCCGACCGAGATCGCCACCAAGGTCCGTACCGCCGTCTCCGCCCTTTCCTGATGAAGCGGGGGGGGGGGGGGGGGGGGGGGGGGGGGGGGGGGGGGGGGGGGGGGGGGGGGGGGGGGNCCCCCCCCCCCCCCCCCCGCCGCCCCGCCCCCCGCCCCCCCCCCCCCCCCCCCCCCCCCCCCCCCCCCCCCCCGCGTATCCGGTGCACCGCCGCCGGGGGAGTCCGCTCCCCCACCCAGACCGGAGAAAACACCTATGACGACCACCGCTCCACCCCCCACCACCTCGGAACCGCACCGCGCCACCGCGACCGTGACGCGCCCCGGCGACCGGATCTTCGCCGGCCTGGCCCGCGGCTCCGGCATCCTGCTGCTCGTGGTGATGGCCGCCATCGCGGTCTTCCTCACCGTGCGCGCGGTCCACGCGGTCTCCAACGACCACGGCAACTTCCTGACCACCTTCGAGTGGACGCCCAGCCTGAACCCGCCGGTCTTCGGTATCGCGGTCCTGGCCTACGGCACCGTGGTCAGCTCCGTCATCGCGATGGCCATCGCGGTCCCGATCGCGATCGGCATCGCCCTGTTCATCACGCACTACGCGCCGCGCCGCCTGGGCGGTCCGATCGCCTACGTGATCGACCTGCTCGCCGCGGTCCCCAGCATCGTCTACGGCCTGTGGGGCGCGCTCTTCCTGGTGCCGCACCTCAAGGGCGTGAACCTCTGGCTGGACACGTACTTCGGCTGGACCTACATCTTCCACAAGGCCGACCCGAACTCCTCGGCCCGCTCGCTGTTCACCGTGGGCATCCTACTGGCGATCATGATCCTGCCGATCATCACCAACGTCAGCCGTGAAGTGATCAACCAGGTGCCCAAGATGCACGAGGAGGCGGCGCTCGCGCTCGGCGCGACCCGCTGGGAGGTCATCAGGCTCTCGGTGCTGCCCTTCGCCCGCTCGGGCATCATCAGCGCCTCCATGCTGGGCCTGGGCCGCGCGCTCGGCGAGACCATGGCGGTCGCCACCGTGCTGTCCGCCTCGCCGACGCTGTCCGGCCACATCCTGGACCCGGTCGGCGGCACCTTCTCGCAGAACATCGTCGCCAAGTTCGGCGAGGCCGACGACTTCGGCCGGGACGCGCTGATCGCCTCCGGCCTGATGCTGTTCCTGATCACCCTGCTGGTCAACGGTGCCGCGCGGATCATCATCCAGCGGCGCAAGGAATACTCGGGGGCCAACGCATGAGCGACACGGTTATGGACGCCCCGCAGGCGCCCGGCAGGCCCGCCTCCCCGCGGCTCGCCTCCCGCCACCTGCCCCGCTGGAGCCCGCTGGCCATCGCCGCAGGAGCCGTCGCGATCGGCGCGGCGGTCGGCGCCGGCGCCGGACTGCGCAGCCACATCCAGTGGGGCCTGATCGCCCTGGTGCTCTTCGTGGCCGGCTCCTACGCCATCACCGCCCGGGTCGAGGGCCGCAGGCAGGCCAAGGACCGGGTCGCCACCAGCCTGATCTGGTCGAGCTTCATCCTGGCCGTCATCCCGCTGTACTCGCTGGTGGAGACCACCATCAGCAAGGGCGCCGACATGGTGGACGGCACCTTCCTGAGCCACTCGATGAACAACGTGCTGACCATCAACCCGGGAGGCGGCGTCTACCACGCCATCATCGGCACCCTGGAGCAGGTCGGCATCGCCACCGTCATCGCCGCCCCGCTGGGCATGCTCACCGCGATCTACCTGGTCGAGTACGGCAAGGGCGCGCTCGCCAAGTGGGTCACCTTCTTCGTGGACGTCATGACCGGCATCCCGTCGATCGTGGCCGGTCTGTTCATCCTTTCGGTCTGGTTCGTGGTCGTCGGCTCCGCCCCGGCGTCCGGCTTCGCCGGCTCGCTCGCGCTCGCCCTGCTGATGATGCCGGTCGTGGTGCGCTCCACCGAGGAGATGCTCAAACTGGTGCCCAACGAGCTGCGCGAGGCCTCGCTGGCGCTCGGCATCCCGAAGTGGCGCACCACCGTCAAGGTGGTCCTGCCGACCGCCGTCGGCGGCATCACCACCGGCATCATGCTGGCGATCGCGCGTATCGCGGGCGAGAGCGCCCCGATCGCGCTGCTGGTCTTCGGCAGTGCGGTGATCAACACCGACCCGTTCAAGGACCCGCAGTCGTCGCTGCCGTACTACATCTTCGAGCAGTACAACAACGGCAACCAGCCCAGCTACGACCGTGCGTGGGGCGCCGCCCTGGTCCTCATCGCGTTCGTGATGATCCTGAACCTGATCGCCCGGCTCATCTCCCGCTGGAAGGCGCCCAAGGCCGGTCGCTGACGCGGCCCACCCCAGCAGTCAGCAGACCGACCGCAGAAGAGAAGTGATCCCCATGGCCAAGCGAATCGACATCAGCGGCCTGTCCGCGTACTACAGCGCCTTCAAGGCGATCGACGACATCTCGATGACGATCGAGCCCGGCTCGGTGACGGCCTTCATCGGCCCGTCCGGCTGCGGCAAGTCCACCTTCCTGCGCACCCTGAACCGCATGCACGAGGTCACCCCCGGCGGCCGGGTCGAGGGCAAGGTGCTGCTGGACGACGAGAACCTGTACGGCTCGGGCGTCGACCCGGTGACCGTCCGCCGCACCGTCGGCATGGTCTTCCAGCGGCCGAACCCGTTCCCCACCATGTCGATCTACGACAACGTGGCGGCCGGTCTGAAGCTGAACGGCATCCGCAAGAAGAACGAGCTGGACGGCATCGTCGAGAAGTCGCTCAAGGGCGCCAACCTGTGGAACGAGGTCAAGGACCGGCTGAACAAGCCCGGTTCCGGCCTGTCCGGCGGCCAGCAGCAGCGGCTGTGCATAGCCCGCGCCATCGCGGTCGAGCCGCAGGTGCTGCTGATGGACGAGCCGTGCTCGGCGCTCGACCCGATCTCGACCCTCGCCATCGAGGACCTGATCGGCGAGCTGAAGACCCGGTTCACCATCGTCATCGTGACCCACAACATGCAGCAGGCCGCGCGCGTCTCGGACCGTACGGCCTTCTTCAACCTGGCGGCCGTCGGGCAGCCGGGCAAGCTCATCGAGATCGACGACACCCAGCGGATCTTCTCCAACCCGTCCGTGCAGGCCACCGAGGACTACATCTCGGGCCGCTTCGGATAACCAGGACCGCCGTGCGGTGCTGCATGGCGGTGCCACCGCAAGGCGCAGGCCCCGTCCCCGTCAGGGGGCGGGGCCTGATCCGCGTCACGGCGTCGCCGCGTGCTCAGCCGAAGACCAGCTTGATGGCGTAGTAGCAGCCGGCGGCGACCACCGCGGCGGCCGGCATGGTGATGAACCAGCCCGCCACGATGTTCTTGGCCACTCCCCAGCGGACCGCCTTGACCCGCCGGGTCGCGCCGACGCCCATGATCGAGGACGTGATCACGTGGGTGGTGGAGATCGGCGCCTGGAAGATGTACGAGGACGCGTAGAGGATCGACGCGGAGGTCGTCTCGGCCGCGAAGCCCTGCGGCGGGTCCAGGTCGATGATCCGCCGGCCCAGGGTGCGCATGATCCGCCAGCCGCCCGCGTACGTGCCCAGCGACATCATCGCCGCGCACACGAACTTGACCCAGATCGGGATGCCGTAGCCCTTGGCCGGGTCGTGGATGACCAGCGCCAGGACGACCACGCCCATCGTCTTCTGCGCGTCCTGCAGGCCGTGGCCGAGCGCCATGCCGGCCGCCGACACGGTCTGCGCGATACGGAATCCGCGCTTGGCCTTGTGCGGGTTGGCCCGGCGGAAGAACCACAGGATCGCCAGCATCACCAGATAACCCAGGACCAGGCCGACCGCGGGCGACACGAACATCGGCACGATGACCTTGTCGACCACACCCGACCAGTGCACGGTGGTGCCGCCGGCCAGCGCCGCGCCCACCAGACCGCCGAACAGCGCGTGGCTGGAACTCGACGGTAGCCCGAAGTACCAGGTGACAAGATTCCAGACGATCGCGCCGGCCAGCGCCGCGAAGAGGATGCCCATGCCTGAGCGGCCCTCGGGCGTCGCGATCAGGCCCTTGCTGACCGTTTTGGCCACGCCGCTGCCGAGGAAGGCACCGGCCAGGTTCATCACGGCGGCCATCGCGAGCGCGGCCTTGGGGGTCAGCGCCCGGGTCGAGACCGAGGTGGCGATGGCGTTGGCGGAATCGTGGAAACCGTTGGTGTACGTGAAGAAGAGCGCCACCCCGATGGTGACGATCAGCACAAAGGTGTCCACGTGGGTCAGGACTCCTTGACCGCGATGGTCTCCACCGTGTTCGCCACGTGCTCGAAAGCGTCCGCGGCCTCCTCCAGCACGTCCACGATCTGCTTGAGCTTGAGCACCTCGATGGCGTCGTACTTGCCGTTGAAGAGCTGGGCCAGCAGCTTGCGGTGGATCTGGTCGGCCTGGTTCTCCAGCCGGTTGATCTCGATCCAGTACTCGGTGAGGTTGGACATCGTCCGCAGGTTGGGCATCGCCCCCGCGGTCAGCTCCGCGGCTCTGGCGAGCACCTCGATCTGCTGCTCGACGCCCTTCGGCAGCTCCTCCACGTTGTAGAGGACGACCAGGTCAACGGCCTCCTCCATGTAGTCCATGATGTCGTCGAGCGAGCCGGCGAGGGTGTAGATGTCCTCCCGGTCGAAGGGCGTGATGAAGGAGGAGTTCAGCTGGTGGAAGATCGCGTGGGTCGCGTCGTCTCCCGCGTGCTCCGCGGCCCGCATCCTCTCGGCGATCTCGATACGGGTAGCCGAATCGGCTCCGAGCAGTTCCATGAGGAGCTTCGAACCGGTGACGATGTTGTCCGCGGACGCGGCGAACATGTCGTAGAAGCTCGTCTCCCTGGGGGTCAGACGAAAGCGCACGTGGGTTCCTCGGGATACATCGGAGTCGGTCTCGTTGATGCTAGGCGCAACATCCGGCCACAGCTAACCGGCGTCATCCAGTGTCGCCCACGGGACAGAGTCCCCCTCACGGGGGATGCGTCGCACACGGTACCGATTCGGTAAGATATACCCACCAGGGGTATAAAGGGACAGAGAGGGCGGACGGCGGGATGGCGGACAGGACGGCGAAGTCGGCAGTGACGGAACCAGCGGCGGGATCGGTGGCGGGACCAGCGGATTCGACAGCAGACGAGATTGTGTCGCCGCCGGGGCCGCATGGCTATAGCCATGACAAAGAGTCGCACCTCAAACGGCTGCGGAGGATCGAGGGCCAGATCCGCGGCCTCCAGCGGATGGTCGAGCAGGACGTCTACTGCATCGACATTCTGACCCAGGTCTCGGCCAGCACGAAGGGGTTGCAGTCCTTCGCGCTGCAACTGCTCGAAGAGCATCTGCGGCACTGCGTCGCCGCGGCGGCGGTCGGGGGCGGCCCTGAGATCGACGAGAAGGTCGCCGAGGCGACGGCGGCGATAGCGCGGCTGCTGCGGACGTAACGCCGGCCTTGCGGCGCCACCGCCGTCCAGCGTCTCGCGTCCCGCCCTGCGGCGCTCGGTCCCGCGGTGACCGGCCCCGCGGTGACCGGCCTTCAGTGCCTTGTCCTCAGCGCCCGCAGGGCGCCGGGCTGCGGTCGACCTCCAGCACCTCGTCGATACGGGCGAAGCTCAGCCGCTCCTCGTCGGCGGTGGAAGCGGCGATGATCAGCTCCCCGCACAGCTCGATCTCGGCCAGGGCCACCGGATCGTCCTGGACCGTAGCCCCGGGCGACGGCACCATATCCGCACCACCTCCTGCGCCACGTGTCCCGTCCAACGGCCGCCATCCAGCGTAGGGACCCCCTTGCCCCGGCGCATGGCACGTAAGGACCATTTCCCGGGCCCCCCGCCCAGGAT
>NZ_JAJSYW010000286.1:0-5666 GCF_036815005.1 Streptomyces sp. IBSBF 2435
CACGCCTCCCGCGGCGAACCCGTACGGAGCCCCGCGCGAGGCCACCCCGCCGCCCTCAGTGCCGTCCGCGCCCGCCGAGCACCCGGCGTACGCGCCCAAGCTGCACGTGCCGCTGCCGCCGCCGTACCAGCCGAGCACCCCGCCGCCGCTCAACCGCCCGAGCCGCACAGGGGACTTCACCCCGGCCCGGCGCACCAGGCGGCGCTGGATCGCGGCCGTTTCCGGCCTGGCCGTCGCCGCTGTCGCGGTGTCGGTGACGCTGGCCTTCGCGCCCTTCGGCGGCGGCAAGGGCGACGACGCGAAGCCGACCGCTCCGCCGTCGAACGCGACGATCGGCCAGGCCGCCGCGCTGAAGATGCACGGCGGCAAGGTCGGCGCCGGCTACGGCGGGGGCCTCGACGGGGTGGTGCGCCCGTCCGGCAAGACCGGCGGCACCCTGCAACTCGCCGCGTCCGAGACCGAGGACGGCATGCTCGACCCGGCGCGCTCGTACTCCCAGCCGTCGTGGAACCTGCAACGCCTGTACCTGCGCAAGCTGGTGGACTACGCGCCGATGCCCGGGGCCGCGGGGCGGGGGCTGGTGCCCGACCTCGCCACCGACACCGGCAGGGTCAGCTCCGACGGCTACACCTGGACCTTCACCCTCAAGGCGGGCCTCACCTACGAGGACGGCACCCCCATCACAACCCAGGACATCAAGTACGGCATCGAGCGGACCTTCGACCGGTCGGTCTTCGGCACCGGGCCCACCTACTTCGTGGACCTGCTCGACCAGGGCCAGAACTACCCGGGACCGTACAAGGACACCGATCCGGACAAGCTGGGCCTGCACTCGGTCGCCACGCCCGACAAGAGGACCATCGTCTTCACCCTCGCCAAGCCCTTCGCCGACTTCCGCTACGTGCTCGCGCTGTCCATGGCCGCGCCCGTACCGCCCGGGTCGGACACCGGCGGCGGCAAGGACTTCCAGGACCACCCGATGAGCAGCGGCCCGTACAAGGTCGCGAGCTACACCGCGGGCAGCGCACTGCACCTGACCCGCAACACCTACTGGAACCAGGCCACCGACTCCATACACTCCGCGCTGCCCGACGCCGTGGACGTCCGGATCTACGGCAGCCAGGCGGCGGTCGAGGACGCCCTGCTGTCCGGCTCCGCCGACCTGGACCTCAACGCCCAGACACTGTCCGACACCGCCGAGTCCAAGCTGCTCAACGACCCGGCGCTGAAAAGCCGCGCCGACCTGGTCTACAACGGCGCCACCCGCTACCTGAGCCTCCAGACGAGCATCGCGCCGTTCAACAAGCTGGAATGCCGCTGGGCCGTGCAGTACGCCGTCGACCGCTCGCAGATACGGGCCGTGGTCGGCGGGCAGTACGACGGCGGCGACGTCGCGACCACGATGCTGCCGCCCACCACCGACGGCTACGACCCGGACGCCCACCCGTTCGGCTACACCGACGGCACGCCCTACCCGGCGCAGGCCAAGCAGCAGTTGGCGGCTTGCGGCAAACCGGGCGGCTTCAGCGTGACCCTGGCGGGACCCGGCAACTCACCGCGGCTGGAGGAGGCGATGCTGGCGATCCAGCACTCCCTGGCCGCGGTCGGCATCAGGGCCACGATCCTCCATGTGGCCACCTCGTCCTACTACGCGACCCTGAACTCGCCCGCCAAGCTCAAGCAGGCCGGCTGGGGCATGGCCCTCACCGTCTGGGCCGCCGACTGGCCCACCGGCGGCGGCTTCCTGCGCACCCTGGTCCAGCCCGGCAACCCCAACAACTACGCGGGCCTGGACGACGTCAACGTCAACAACATCGTCGAGAAGGCCGACACCCTGACCGACCCCGCCGCGGCGGCCGGCCAGTGGAAGGCCGCCGACCAGGCCGTGATGCGCGACTCCACGATGGTGCCGCTGATCTACGTACGGCATCTGGTCTACCGCGGCAGCCGGCTCACCAACGCCTACGAGCAGCAGGTGTTCGGCGGAGTCGACCTCACCGCGCTGGGAGTCCAGTCGTAGCGGTGGCCAGCGCGGTGACGAAACCGTCGGTCGTACGCCGGTCGCGCACCGCCACCCGCAGCCAGTCGGGGCCGAGACCCGGGAAGGTGTCGGCCCTGCGCACCGCGTAGCCCAGTGCCCGCAGCCGCTCCCTGACCTGCCCCGCGTCCGGCAGCCGCAGCAGCACGAACGGTGCCGCGGGCGCGTCGCCCGCGACCCGCAGCGCGGTGAAGTCCCGCAGCCGGGACAGCAGATACGCCCGGTCGGCGGCCACCTCGACCGCCGCCCCGGCCGCCTCCGCGAGCGCGTCCGCGCCCACGCACGCGCGGGCCGCGGCCAGCGCGGGCGTCGACACCGCCCACAGCGGCTGGGCGCGCTCCAGCGCCGCGATCTGCTCCCGGCCGCCGAGCACATAGCCGATCCGCAGCCCGGCCAGCCCCCAGGTCTTGGTGAGGCTGCGCAGCACCAGCAGCCCCGGCACCCCGCCCGCCGCCGCCAGCGACTCCGGCTCGCCCGGCACCGCGTCCATGAACGCCTCGTCCACCACCAGCGTCCGCCCCGGCCGCGCCAACCGCCGTATCAGGGCGGCGGGATGCAGAACCGACGTCGGATTCGTCGGATTGCCGAGCACCACCAGATCGGCGTCCCGCGGCACCGCGGCCGGGTCGAGCCGGAAGCCGTCGCCGGACGACAGCAGCACCCGGTGCACCGGGTGGCCCGCGGCCCGCAGCGCCGCCTCCGGCTCGGTGAACTGCGGGTGCACCACCACCGCGTGCCGTGGCCGCAGCGCCCTGGCCAGCAGCACGAAGGCCTCCGCCGCGCCCGCGGTCAGCAGCACCTCGCGCTCGTCCGCCCGGCCGTGCCGCAGCGCGACGGCCTGCCGGGCGGCCCGCCCGTCCGGGTAGGCGGCGAGTCCGGTCAGCGAGGCGGCGATCCGCTCGGCCAGCCACGCGGGCGGAGTACCGCTGCGGACATTGACGGCCAGGTCCACCAGGCCCTCGCCGACCTCCGCGTCACCGTGGTGGCCCAGGTCGTAACCGGCGGTGCCGGCATCGCCGCGGTCAGTGGGTGTGAGCATGGTGGTGCCCGTGGCCGCCGTGCGGGTGGGAGGGGTCGTCCGGGTGGTGGTGCGGCTGCTGCGGCAGGCCCACCCGGTCCTCGAAGCCGGGCATCCGGATCCGGTAGACGCAGGTGTCGCAGTTCATCCGCAGATCGCCCTCGACCGCCTCGCGGTAGCGCTCCATCACCAGCTCCGCGAGTTCCGCCGCCGGGCCGATCACGTCCGCGCACCGCACGTCGACACCGCCGCGCCCGGCCGCCCACACCGCGGCCTGCTCCCGCACCCGGTCCGGCAGCACACCGCTGAAGAGGAAGTACGGCAGCACCACGACCGTACGGGCGCCCAGCAGGCGGCAGCGTTCCAGGCCCGCCGGGACCGACGGCTCGGCCAGCGACACGAAAGCGGTCTCCACCCCGGCGTAGCCGCGGCCCTCCCACAGCAGCCTGGCCGCCTTGAAGACCTCGGAATTCGCGTCGGGGTCGGTCGAGCCGCGGCCGACCAGCAGCACCGTCGCGTCCGCCCGGTCCACGCCCGCGAGCGCCTCGTCGACCCGCCGCTCCAGCACCGCGAGCAGCCCCGGATGCGGCCCCAGCGGGCGCCCGTACGCGTACGACGTGCCCGGGTGCCGCTGCTTCTCCCGGGCCAGCGCCGCCGGGATGTCGCCCTTCGCGTGCCCGGCGGAGACCAGCACCAGCGGTACGGCGGCGAAGTCCCGTACCCCCGCGCCGACCAGCGCCGCGACCGAGTCCGCCAGCGGCGGCGGCGACAGCTCGATGAAGCCGCCGCCGACCGGCAGCCCCGGGTGGGCGGCGTCCAGCCCCGCCACGAAGGAGCGGAAGGCGGTCGCGCCCGCTTCGTCACGGGTGCCGTGGCCGACGAGGAGGAGTGCGGGAGGCGTCACAGGTCGTTCTCCTTGGGATCCGGTGCCGCGGCAGGGGTGTAGAGCAGCGCGTTGAGCGCGGCGGCGGCCACCGCGGAGCCGCCCTTCTCCGAGATGTTGCTGACCGCGGGCAGGCCCGAGGCCCGCAGGCGGGCCTTGCTCTCCGCGGCGCCCACGAAGCCGACCGGCAGGCCGATCACCAGTGCCGGAGCGGCGTCCAGCACGAGCAGTTCCTCCAGCGCGGTCGGAGCGCAGCCGATCACCCACACCGCGCCCGGGCCGACCTGCTCGTACGCCAGCCGGATCGCGTGCGCGCTGCGGGTCAGACCGGGACCGGCGACCGCGTCGGCGAGCCGGCAGACCGCCCGGCGGGCGGTGATGCCCGCCGCGACCATGCCGACGTCGGCAACGATCGGCGCGCCCGCCCGCAACGCGGCCTGCGCGAAGGTCAGTTCGGCCTCGTCGGCGACCAGGTCGTCGGCGTAGGCCAGATCCGCGCTGGAGTGGATCACCCGCTCCAGCACCGCCCGGTGCAGCCGCGGAAGGCCGGAGGTGTCCAGCCGGGAGCGCAGGATACGGAACGACTCCTGCTCGATGGGGTGGACGGTGCGGGTCATGCGCCGCCACCGCCGTTCGCCGGGTCCGCCTGCCAGCGGTAGCCGCGCGGCGTCACCATCCGGCCCGCCACGACACGGGACGCGGTGTTGCCGACGGTGACCACCGACACCATGTCCACGGTGGCCGGGTCCACGTCGGCCAGCGTGGTGACCGTGACCTCCTCGTCCGGGCGGGACGCGGCCCGCACGACGCCGACCGGCGTCCGCGGGTCGCGGTGCTCGGCCAGCAGTGCCAGGGCCTTCGGCAACTGCCAGTCACGGCCGCGGCTGCGCGGGTTGTAGAACGTCACCACCAGGTCGGCCGCCGCAGCCGCCCGCACCCGGCGCTCGATCACCTCCCACGGGGTGTGCAGGTCCGACAGGCTGATCGACACGTGGTCGTGGCCGAGCGGCGCGCCCAGCAGCGCGGCCGCGGCCAGGGCCGCGGTCACGCCGGGTACGCCGACCACGTCGATGTCGTCCGCGGCCTCCGCGAGGGCCGGCGACGCCATCGCGTACACCCCGGCGTCACCGCTGCCGATCAGCGCAACCGCGTGCCCCGCGCGCGCCTCGGCCACCGCGGTACGCGCCCTGGCCTCCTCGGCGCCCAGCCCGGACGCCAGTACCCGGGTGCCGGGCAGCAGCAGGTCGCGGATCTGCGCCACGTACTGGTCCAGGCCGACGATCACCGACGCGCGCCGCAGTTCCGCCGCCGCGCGGGGCGTCAGCAGGTCCCGGGCGCCGGGCCCCAGCCCCACGACCGCCAGCCGGCCGCGCGGCCTGCGCCGCGCCAACGCGACCGTGGCCATGGCCGACTTCCGCTTCTCAAGCACGAGTTCGCCGCCGGGGCCGGCCCCGAGGACGGCTGCCGCCTCGGCGACCGACGGGGTACCGACCGCGGCCAGCGGCGCCGCCGAGGGGTTCGGCACGGTCACCTGTGCGAGCGCTTCCGCCGCGAACGTGACCAGCGGCACGCCCAGGCGGGCCGCCGCCGCCACGATCCCGGCCTCGTCCGCCTTCGCCTCGACGGTGGCCATCGTCCACAGGCTCTCCTCCGCGAGCCCCGCCGCCGCCAGGCCCTCTCTGACCAGCGCCACCACTTCCCCGACCTCGACGCCCCGGCTCCCCCCG
>NZ_JAJSYW010000287.1:0-5509 GCF_036815005.1 Streptomyces sp. IBSBF 2435
GCAACGCGGTGTGGGAGGGCGACCACAAGCACGTGCCTGTCGAGGTCGATGTGGAAGGTGAGCTGGCCACGCCGTGGGTGACCTGGTTCATCGCCTCGCGCTGCGCCTTGCCGGGCCGCTTCTTCGGCTGCTGCCCGCGTGCCGCTTTCGCGGCCTTCTGCCCAGGGGTCTGTCCCACCAGCGGATCGTAGGAACCCTCCGCCGCCGACGCCCGCACGCCACGCCGCCCAACTGTGCGGACCCGACGGCGCACCGGTGCGCACCCGGCGCGCACCGCAGGACAAGGGGCAGCGCCCCACGCCCCGAGCACGCCATATCCACCGTTCCCCACCCTTACCCACCCCTCTATAGGAGTTCAGATGTCTTCGCGGCGTTAGCCCTGTTCCCCGCCGGCTCCGGTCCCCGCACCGACAGCCGCACATCGGGTCCGCCGCTTTCCAGCGCTCCGAGCCTGCGAACTGCGGCAGCGACACCCGTGGAACACCTTGGGTACGGAGGTGAGGCCCGCGTTCCACTGTTCCTCCGCCGCGCGTTCCACCAGGGAATCGAACTAATATTCGTTCCATGGGTGAGGACCAGGACCGCAGCCAGGAGCCGGTGCTGCCGCAGGCCGACGGGCCGCTGGTGACGGTGGAGCTCCCGGACCACCAAGTGCTGTTCGCCGTGGTGAAGGCCAGGCGCCAGGAGGCCGACACGTCGTGGTGGTTCGACCTGCAGATCCACCTGCCCAGCCAGGGCAGCAAGCACGGCCGGCTCCTGGCGGTCCCGGCCGCGGTCGACTTCCGCGCGCCAGCCGGCGCCTGCCAGCCCATCGAGGGGCAGTCCTACGGACGCGGTGCCCACCGAGCGGTACGCCGTCCCGGCCCGGTGGCGGATCGAGGAACCCGTCTACTTCGGCACCAGTGTCGGCCGGCCCGGATCGTGCACCGCGGCGACTGCCGCGCCGTACGCGACGTCTCACGGCCCGCCACCACCGAACAAGCCCGCACGATCCTGACGCGCCCCGAGGCCGCGGGCGAGGAGTTCGAGGACGGCTGGGACGAGGACGACGAGCGTCTCGGCTCCCCGAACGATGCCGGCGGCGCCCCCGCCGGTGACGAACAGCCATCCGGGCCGGACGCAGTCCCCCGCCCGTCGCCGATCACGACGCCCTGAAGGAGGCAGCCCAGTGGTAACACTCGCCGAGGGCACCCTCGTACCGGACAAGGAGCAGCAGACGGCGGCGTATGCACCGCCGACCACGCGGGAGGGCTGGCAGCAGTTCGTCGGCACTCCCCCGCTGCAGCCCCCGCCGGACGCCGGCGAGGACTGGTCGAACGCGCAGACCAGATGCCACTGCACCCACGCGTCAACACCGACCCACGGCCCGCCCCACAGCAAAGACGATCGAACCAACTACATGATCAGCCCAGCCCACAACCCCGTAGAGCGACCATGATCATCGGGCGCGTACAAAATACAGCAATGTCATGACGCCCACGCCGACCATCAGGGCGACTCCGAGCCATTCGTTGCGGTACTCCCCGTACGCTGCGGCGCCGCTCAGCGTCAGGAAGACGAGGAAGGCGAACCCCTTGACTGCGTCAGCGCTTTAGCCGAGGTGACCGTCCACGTGCCCAGGCTGCCGCGGCTGCCCTGGAGCGGGTCAGTAGGTCTCGTAGATGTATCCGGCGACGTCGGCCGCCTCGCCGAACTCGTCGCAGAATTCTGCAAGAGATTCCCCAGATGCCTTACTGCAAGTGTCAGCAATGTCTGATACCTGGTCGAGTTCGTTCGAGATCTTCTCTTTTTCTTCGTCGGTTCTGCAGGCGAAACCTCCGCCTGACGAGAGGAATTTTCCGACTGAGCTTGAGCAGAAGCCGAGTCCGTTGGGGTCGGTGTGGTTGACGGGGTTGTTGCCGAGGGCGGCGTAGGGGTTGGGTTCCTGGCCGGAGGGGTCGGTCTGGGTGAAGCGGGTGGTGACGGGGTCGTAGTAGCGGGCGCCCATCTTGTACAGGCCCGTAGGGTCGAGGTAGGCGCCTTGGAAGCGGTAGGGCTGGGGGACGGTCTCGGTGGGCGCGGTTCGGGGGAGGCCGTTGGGGCTGTAGGTGTAGGTGTCCACGCGGTGGGCGGCGTTGTCGACCAGGCCGAGGACGGAGCCCTGGGCGTCGGTGAGGTAGTAGTAGGACTTGCCGCCGGTCCGCATGGAGTTCAGTGTTCCCTGCGCGTCGCGGGTGAATCCGGTGTCCACGCCCGCGGCGGTGGAGCCGGCCAGGCCCTCGGGGCCGTTGTGGAAGGTGGTGGCGCCGAGGCTGGTGCGCTCGCCGTTGTCGGTGCCGGCATAGGCGGCCGGGTAGGTAGTGCCGCCCACTGTCAGGGAGGTGAGCTGGTTGAAGTCCGACCATGCCTCGTTGGTACGGACCCCGCTGCTGGAGGCGCCGTTGGTTTCGTTGCCGACGGGGTTGTAGGACCAGCCGGTGGTGGACCCGTTCTTCCCGGTCAGCTCGGACGCGTTGTTGTAGGTGTAGGTGGTGGTGCCGGGGCAGGTGGTGGCGCCGGAGGCGGAGTGCAGGTTGCCGGCGGAGTCGTAGCAGTACAGCCAGCTGGCGCCGCCGGTCTCGCTGGCGAAGTTCAGGCGGTCTTGGGCGTCGTACTTGTAGGTGATGGTTTTGCCGGCCTGGTTGTCGGTGCGGGTGTGGATGTCGGACCCGTCGGTGCCGCTCAGGCCGCTGGTGTAGTCGTAGGACAGGTCGACCAGCACGGTGGACCCGGCGACGGTGCGGATGTGCGAGGGGCGGCCGGAGTTGTCCGGGATGACGGTCTGCACGGTGTTGCCCGGGTAGGCGGTGCCGGTGCGGACGTCGTCGTTGTTGTAGGTGTAGGTGGTCAGCCCGCCGCTGGGGTCCTTGACCGTGTGCGGGTTGTCGGCGTCGTCGTAGGTGTAGACGACCTGCCCGGTGGGATCGGTGTAGGTCTGCACGTTCCCGGCCGGGTCGTACGTCAGCGTCGTGGTGGACTGGTCGGGCAGCGTTCGCAGCGTCTCGCGGCCGAGCGCGTCGGGCACGTACGTGGTGGTGCCGGTGGCGTCGGTGCGGGACAGCTCGAACCCGTCGTCGTCATAGGCGTGGCTGACGGCTGCGCCGCCGGAGGTGGACACCGACGTGGTGCGGTCGCGGTCGTCGTAGGTGTAGGTGGTGGTGATGCCGCGGCCGTCGGTGACGGTCTTGGGGCGTCCCAGGCCGTCGTAGGTGTACGTGGTCGCGGCCAGCGGGGCGGGCGGGGTGACCTTGTCCAGATTCCCGGCGCTGTCGTAGTGGAAGGAGGTGACCTGGTTGTCGCGGTCCCTGGAGGTGCAGCGCTGGCCGGCGAAGCCGCCGCAGGTCGGGGTGGTGGGGTTGTAGGTGTAGGACGCAGTGGCCCCGCCGCCACCGCTGCCGGTGGTGGCCGCCGACAGGGTGTTTCCGACCGCGTCGTAGGAGTATGAGGTCTTGTTGCCCTGGGCGTCGGTGAAGTCCGGCGGCACGTCCATGCCGGCCTTGGTCGCGTACTGCCCGAACGACGCGGATGCACCCGTCGGCAGACCCACCGAGGAGGGGTTGTTGCGGGAGTCGAACCCGTAGACGGTGGTGTTGGCGCCGCTGCCTCCGCTGCCCATCGCGTCCACGGCGGTCTTGACGTTGTGGTTGGCGTCGTAGGTCGTCGACTTCGAGTGCTGCAGCGCGTCGGTGACCTTGGTGACCTGCCCGGTGGTGTCCACGGTGTAGACGGTGGCGTGGGTGTTGGGGTCGGTGGCGGTGACGGTGCCCGCCGCCCCGAGGCCGGCGCTGTAGGCGTAGGTCCAGGCCGGGCCGGTGTTGGCGCCGGTGTCGGTAATGCGCTGCAGGGACCGGACCCGGTTGGAGCTGTCGTAGGAGATCTTGGTGACGTTGCTTTCGGGGCTGGTGATCTTATTGACCCGGAAGTCGGTATCCGACAGCGACTCGTACCCGAAGTACGTCGGCTTGCCGGCGGTGTCGGTGACCTTGACGAGGTTGCCGTAGCCGTCGGTGTCGAACTTTGCGTAGCGGCCGGTGTTGTCGGTGGCCCGCCACTGCGTGGTGGTGTACGGGGCCAGGTCGATGAACCGCCCGGTGCGGGCCTCGGTCAGCTTGTACCCGCCACCGGAGTGCTGGACGACATTGATGACCGCCCCGTTGCGGTCGGTGACCTTCGTCAACGCCCCGCTGCTGCTGTAGGTGTCCCTGCTGCCGGACTTGCGGTCGGTCAGCGTGTACGTGCCGTCGCTGTTCTTGACCAGGTCCTGCGAGTACCCGGCCGGAGTCGCGTACGCCCCGCCGGTGCCGGAGGCGGTGAAGTGGGCGCTGCCGCCGGTGGAGTCGATCGCGTACACGTCCGAACCCGACACCTGCAGGCGCCGGTCGTAGCTGGCCCACCACCGGCTGCCGACGGTGCCGCCGACGCCGGTGAACGAGCTGTAGGTGCGGGTCAGTTGCAGGCGGTCGCCCGCGCCGGCGATGTCGAAGTCGGTGCCAGCCAGCATCAGGTCACCGGACGAGAGGTCGACCCGGGCCACCAGGGAGTCCGTCACCCTCATGTCGGAGTACTGGTGCCAGGGCACCTGCCCCTGACCCGACGGCGGCGCCACCAGCGGTGACACGGTTCCGTTGCTGGTGGCAGCCTGGCGGGCGCGGCGTGCGGTGGCCGAGGCGGCCGCGGTCAGGTGCGTGTCCGAGGCGACCGGCCGGTTCCTGCCGACCGGGATGACCGGGGCTTTCACCGCCTGGTGGTGGCCCCAGACCGACGTGGCGTGGGACGGGGCGGCGTCGGCGGTGCCGGCGGCCAGCGGAACACCGGCAGCGGCCACTGCCAGCACCGTTGTGGCAGCGGCGACGGACAAGCGTATGCGATGGCGGGCACGCAAAAGCGGACCCCGCGGGTTGGTCATCTTCCCCCCACGGAAAGACCCCGGCGCCCCAACGGCGCCGGGAAGAGGCACAACCTGTCACGCCGAGCTGACCACCCGCTACCGCATTGAAGCGAACACTTGTTCCCGTAGACGTTTTTCGGCCAGAGTGATGGATTCCGGTTTGCCTTTTACCGGGCCCGCCTTCCGGAGCAAAAGGGATAAAATATAGAGATACACTGCTCAAGAGCGGGGCAACATTGCGGCCAAAAAACGATCACTACGACCGAACGGTCTTTCGACGAGCGTCGGTCCCCCCGTGCCGTCGTTAGCAAGGATTTTGGTTCCTGGAGGCAACTTTTTGCATGCATAGTCCAAGTTCCGCCTCAGAAGACGCTCACGAGCTGCGCTCCTGGTGATCTGAGTCACGCGTGAATATGCCAGCGATCTAGGACACGATGTGCGGACCCACCAGCCCGCTCCCCGGGAGCCGCACACCCCGTGTACCGCCTCGCGATCACCACGGGTGCCGTCCTGACCGCCTGGACCGCACTGGCCGTCCCCTTGGACATCCTCGTCGGCCGCCGACTACGCCACCTCGCCCACCCCTCCCCAGCACCCCTCCAG
>NZ_JAJSYW010000288.1:0-5494 GCF_036815005.1 Streptomyces sp. IBSBF 2435
GCCCCCGTCCCCGTCGTTGCCCCCGGCGGCATGGACACTACCGCCTCGTCGGGCCGACTCCCGTGACCTGTTTCCCAGTTGCGCCATGACCCTGACCACGCGGCCGTCCGCCGCCCGGACTCGCCCCGGACCACGTGGCCGTCCGCCGCCCGGCCCTGACCCGCACGACGCGGTCACGCGCCGCCCGGGACCCGGCAGTTCGGCGCGGTCACGGTGTGACGGCGGGGACGCAGGGGGCGCCGGGGTCGGGAGTGCCGAACAGCCCCGCCGGCGCCGCGGTGACCTGCCGCCGGCCCGGGACGGCCCGCGCTCCGCGGCGCCGGCCTTGGCTAATCTGCACGGATGACCACCGACCTGACCCTGCTGCCGCGTGTCGCGTACCGCGGACGGGAGGTCACCGCGCCCCGGCTGCGCGGTCTGCTCGCGCTGCTCGCGGGCGACTTGCGCACGGGCTGCAGCACCGAGCGGCTGGTGGCGGGGCTGTGGCCCGACGAGTTGCCGGAGCGGCCGGGCAAGGCGGTGCAGGTCCTGGTGTCCAGGGCGCGGGCGCAGCTGGACGCCGACGTCCTGGTGAGCACGCCGAACGGATACCGGCTCACGCTCGCCGAGGACCAGGTCGACGCCTCCGCCCTGCTCCTGTACGCCGCCGCCGGCGCGGACCGGGCCAGAGCCGGGGACCACACGGGCTCGCTGGCCGCGGCCGAGGCCGGGCTCGCGCTGTGGGAGGGCACCCCCGAGGGAGCCGGCGACAGCGGCGACCCCGTGGCCGCGCTCCGCGCCGAGCGCGTCCCCGTCCGCGGCACGCTCGTACGGACGAAGGCGCTCGCGCTCGCCCGCCTGGGACGGCACGCGGAGGCGGCCGGGCCGCTCGCCGAGGCCGCCGCGGGGCGTCCGCGCGACGAGGAGGTGCTCGCGGAACTGCTGCGCGGCGAGGCGGCGACGGCGGGACCGTCCGCCGCGCTGACGCGCTACGAGGCCTACCGCCGTGAGCTGCGCGACCAGCTCGGCACGGACCCGGGCGCCGGGCTCAAGGCCGTACAGCGCGAGCTGCTGCGCGGTGAGGCGCCGGCGGTCAGGCACGGCGTGCCGCACGAGCCGAACCCGCTCCTCGGCCGGGACGAGGACATCGCGGCGGTACGGCGGCTGCTGCGCGCCTCCCGGGCCGTCACCGTCGCCGGACCCGGCGGCCTGGGCAAGACCCGGCTCGCGCACGCCGTCAGCCGCGGGGCCGAGCAGCGTGTGGTGTTCTTCGTGCCGCTCGCCGGCGTCACGGCGGACGAGGACGTGGCCGCGGAGGTGGCCGCCGCGCTCGGCGCGGGCGAGGGCCGGCCCGGCGCCATGGGCGGCCACGTCCCGGCCGACCCGGTCTCCGGCATCCTGCGCGTGCTCGGCCCGGGGCCCGCGCTGCTGGTGCTGGACAACTGCGAACAGGTCGTCGGAGGCGCCGCAGAGCTCGTACAGGCCCTGGTCACCGCCGCCGAGGACCTGCGGGTGCTCGCCACCAGCCGGGCCCCGCTCGGCCTGACGTCGGAGGCGGTGTACGCGCTGCCGGAGCTGGGACTCGCCACCTCCGTCGAGCTGTTCACGCAGCGGGCCAGGGCCGCCAGGCCCGGCGTGCGGCTGCCGCCGGAGGCGGTGGCCGAGCTGTGCCGCCACCTCGACGGGCTGCCGCTCGCGGTGGAGCTGGCCGCGGCGCGGGTGCGGGCGCTGTCGGTGCCGGAGATCGCCCGCCGCCTCGGCGACCGGTTCGCGCTGCTGAGCGGCGGGGTGCGGGGCGTGCCCGAGCGCCACCGCACGCTGCACGCGGTCGTGGAGTGGAGCTGGAATCTGCTCGCGGACGACGCCCGGGCGGCGCTGCGTACGCTGTCGGTCTTCCCCGGCGGCTTCCTGGGCGACGCGGCCGAGCAGGTCCTCGGCGAGGACGCGCTGCTGCTCCTGGAGCAGCTGGCCGGCCAGTCGCTGATCACCGTCGCCGACACGCCGGCCGGGGTGCGCTTCCGGATGCTGGAGACCGTACGGGAGTTCAGCGCGGCCCGGCGCGCGGAGGCGGGCGAGGACGAGGCGGCGGTCGGCCGGTTCCTCGCCTGGGCGCGGGACTTCGGGGTCGCCCACCACGACGCGCTCTTCGGCGCGGAGCCGTCGGCCGCCTGGGAGCGGATCAGGGCCGAGCAGGACAACCTCGTACCGGCCCTGCGGCACGCCCTGGCCCGTACCGACGGCCCCGCCATCGCCGCCCTCACCGCCGTCCTCGCCGCGCTGTGGTCCACCGACTCCAACTTCCCCCGCCTCGCCGCCCTCGCCGCGGACACCGGGCCGCCGCTCTCGCACTACCGCCCGGCGCCCGAGTACGTCGACGTCGCCCGCGCCGCCGCGGCGTTGTGCACGGCGATCCTCTTCATGGGCAACGGCCCGCGCGCCGTACGCCACCTCGTCACCCTGCGCCGGCTGCCGGCGGCCCCGCCGGACACGCTGCTGCGCGCCACCGCGGTCGCGCTCAGCGCGGTCCCCGAGATGCTGCCGCCCGGCTACGGCGTGCTGCGCGAGCTGTGCGACAGCGAGCATCCGCTGGTCGCCGGCGTCGCCCAGTGCATCGCCTGCTACGTCTGGGAGTTCGAGCACGACATCGACCGCGCGCTCGCCTCGGCCCGCCGGATGGTCGCCGAACTGGCGCCGGTCGACAACCCGTCCGTGCAGCTCATGGTGCATTCCCGGCTGAGCGACCTGTGCTTGCAGACGGGACGGGGCGAGGAGGCGTACGGGCATCTCAAGGCGGCGCTCGCGGTGCTGCCGCGGCTCGGCGACGGGCACGACTACATCGGCGTCCGCTGGGGCCTCGCCCTGGCCTGCCTCCAGCGCGGCGACCCCGACGAGGCCGAGCACTGGCTGCGGCTGGCGGAGAGCGACAACACCCCGCAGCAGGAGTCCTTCTACCGGCCCGATCTCGGCGGGCACGCCGAGATCGCGCTCACCCGCGGACTGACCGAGGCCGGGCTCGGCCTGTGGCGCGACGCCGTCGAGCGGCTGCCCGACGCCGACTCCCTGCGGGGCGGCACCCCGTGGCTGGAGCCGTGGGCGCTGGAGATCCAGTCGGCGGCGGTGACGGCACACGCGCACGCCGGCCGTCCCGACCTGGTCGGGACGCTGGCCGGCCTGCTGGCGCAGCGGCTGCGCACGCTGCTCGCCGCCCCGTTCCCCTCACCCGTGGACCTCCCCGTCCTCGGGACGGTGCTGCACGCCCTCGGCATGGCGGGGCTCGCGTCCGGCGACGCCTCCGCCGTACGGCTGATCGCGCTGGCCGAACGGCTGCGGGTGCTGCGCGAGTTCCAGCCGACCATGTCGGCGGACCGCGCCCGGCGGGCGGCCGAGGCCGCCGACGCGGCGGCGTACGCGGACGCGGTCTCGCGGTACGCCGCCCTGGAGCGGGACGAGTTGCGGGAGGCTGCCCGCGCGCTCACCTCGGGTCGCGGGTGAACAGCGCCGTCGACCAGCGGTAGCCGAGCGCGGTCAGGCCGACGCACCAGAGGACCGCGATCCACCAGTTGTCGCCGATCGCGGTGCCGAGCAGCAGGCCGCGCAGGGTCTCGATGGCCGGTGTGAACGGCTGGTACTCGGCGATCGGCCGGAACCAGCCCGGCATCGCGTCGGCCGGGACGAAGGCGCTGGAGATGAGCGGCAGGAGGACCAGCGGCAGCGCGCTGTTGCTGGCCGCCTCGGCGTTCGGGCTGGCCATGCCCATCCCGACCGCGATCCAGGTGAGCGCCAGGGCGAACAGCACGAGCAGCCCGAACGCCGCCAGCCACTCCAGGGCCGTGGCGCCGGTCGACCTGAAGCCGATGGCAACGGCGACGCCGCCGACGAGGACCACGGCGGCGATCGACTGCAGCACGCTGCCGACGACGTGCCCGACGATCACCGAGCCGCGGTGGATCGCCATCGTGCGGAAGCGGGCGATGACGCCCTCGGCCATGTCGGTGGAGACGGACACCGCGGCCCCGACGACGGTGCCGCCGATGGTCATCATCAGGATGCCGGGGACGATGTAGGCGATGTAGTCGGAGCGGTCGGCGGTGCCGCCGCCGATGCCCGCGCTCATCACGTCGCCGAAGATGTAGACGAAGAGCAGCAGCAGGATGATCGGCGTGAGCAGCAGGTTCAGGGTCAGGGACGGGTAGCGCCGTGCGTGCAGCAGATTGCGGCGCAGCATCGTGCGCGAGTCGCGAACGGCGAGGGGGAGGGCGCTCATCGGACGGTCTCCTTGGGCTGGGCGGGGACGGCGGTGCCGCCGGTCAGGGCGAAGAACACGTCGTCGAGGTCGGGGGTGTGCACGGTCAGCTCGTCCGCCTCGATGCCGGCCGAGTCCAGCTGGTCGAGGACGGCCCGCAGGTCGCGCTGGCTGCCGTCGCTGGGGATCTGCAGCGAGAGTGCCTCGTCGTCCGCGGCGGCCTCGCGCAGGGCGGCGGCGGCGGACCGGTAGGCGGCCGGGTCGGTGAACCGCAGCCGCACGTGCCCGCCCGGGACGAGCCGCTTCAGCTCGTCGGCGCTCCCCTCGGCGGCGATCCTGCCGTCGCTCAGCACCGCGATGCGGTCGGCGAGTTCGTCGGCCTCCTCCAGGTACTGGGTGGTGAGGAAGACGGTGACGCCGCCGGAGACCAGCTCGCGGATGATCCGCCACATGTTGTGGCGGCTGCGCGGGTCGAGGCCGGTGGTCGGCTCGTCGAGGAAGATGATCCGCGGACTGCCGACCAGCGTCATGGCCAGGTCGAGGCGGCGCTTCATGCCGCCGGAATAGGTGGCGGCGGGCTTCTTCGCGGCGGCCGTGAGGTCGAAGCGCTCCAGCAGCTCGGCGGCGGTGCGGCGTCCCTCGGGGCGCGGCAGGTGGTGCAGGTCCGCCATGAGGAGCATGTTCTCCTCGCCGGTGATCAGGCCGTCGACCGCGGAGAACTGCCCGGTGACGCCGATCGCGGCCCGCACGGCCTGCGGGTCGGCGGCCAGGTCGTGGCCGCCCACGCGCAGTTCGCCGGCGTCGGCGGCGACGAGGGTGGAGAGGATCTTGACGGTCGTGGTCTTGCCGGCCCCGTTCGGGCCGAGCAGGGAGAAGACCGTGCCGGCCGGCACCGCCAGGTCGATGCCGTCGAGGACCGTCTTGTCCCCGTACGCCTTGCGCAGGCCGCCGGCCGCGATGGCGAGTGAGGGCGATGTCGATGTGGTCATGCCGCCTAGGGTGCGGCCGGGCGCATTCAGCGCGGTTTCACGCTGCTTTCAGCGCTCTGCGGCCGGGCGGCGGGCGGACGGCTTCAGGCCGGCCCGCGCCGACGCCGGAGGCGGCCAGGCCCGGACGGCCCGCGACCCGGGTCCTACGCCTCGCGGCCGATGTGCCGCCCCGCGCCCGCGGCTAGACCCGCGCCGGGCAGCCCGCCGCCCGGCTGCACGCCCCGCGCCCCGCGCCCCGGTCCGGCAGGACCGGATCGGGGGCGCGGGGCGTGCAGCCGGGCGG
>NZ_JAJSYW010000289.1:0-5454 GCF_036815005.1 Streptomyces sp. IBSBF 2435
GGGAGGGGGCGATGGGGGAGTTGAGGTTCGACGGCGGACGGATGTGTCTCGACCTGGTGGCGACCCGCGTCGCGCGCCCCGCGGGCGAACGGCTCGACCGGGTCGAGCGCGTGGCCGAGTGGATGTACGGCACGGGGCTGGTCCCGCCGGGGACACCGGTGCCGGCGACCGCCGAGCTGACCCGGGGCCTCCAGGATCTCCGTACCCTCCTGGAGGCGATGGTGAGCGCCCAGCTCACCGGCACCCCGCCCCCGCCGGACGCGGTCGCCCGGGTCAACGAGGTCGCGCGCGCCGCCGCCCCGCCCGTGCCGCGGGCCGTACTGGGCGAGGACGGCGCCCTGACCAGGGCACTGGCGGCGCCCCCGGACGCGGACGGCCTGCTCGCGGCGGTGGCCAGAGACGCGGTGGACCTGTTCACCGACCCCCTGGCCCGCTCCCGGCTGCGCCGCTGCGAGGGCGAGAACTGCGCCCTGGTCTACCTGGACACCTCCCGGGGGCGCCGCCGCCGCTGGTGCAGCAGCGAGGTCTGCGGCAATCGGGAAAGAGTCGCCAGGCACCGCCGGCGTACCACCCCGGCGCTGCGCGAGGCCTGATCCCGGGCGTCCGCGTGAGCGAATCGCCGGAGTCGCCGGGTGGGCAGAAGCGCGCAGGTCGCGTACGGTTGCAGGCTGCCCCTCGCGCGGATCGGGTCGCACGGGGCGGCGCACGACGTACAGACGAAGGGGGTCCTGCGTGGCCGCGCAGACCGCAGTTCAGGACCGGCAGGGGGGCGGCGGCGTCAGGGAGCAGGAGATCGCCGTCGAGCAGGAGCACCTCGACCGGGTCTACCGCCGGCTCGAGGAGAAGATCCACGAGGCGGAGTTCCTGATGAGCGACGCCGCCAAGAGGGGCCAGGTCGGGACGCCCGGCGCCCTCGCCGAGCGGGACGCGCAGGTCTTCAGGGCCGGGGTGCACCTGAACCGGCTGAACAGCGAGTTCGAGGACTTCCTGTTCGGCAGGATCGACCTGCTGCGCGGCAAGGACGGCAAGAAGGGCGCGGACGGCGCCTTCACCTCGATCGACCCGGCCGACGACGCGATCCGCGAGGACGCGACCGCCGCCATCGCCGAGACCCTGCACATCGGCAGGATCGGAGTGCTCGACACCGACTACGCCCCGCTGGTCATCGACTGGCGCGCGCCGGCCGCCGCGCCTTTCTACCGCTCGACGCCGGTCGCGCCGGGCCGGGTGGTGCGGCGCCGGGTGATCAGGTCCAAGGGCCGCCGGGTGCTCGGCGTCGAGGACGACCTGCTGCGCCCCGAGCTGACCACCGGGCTGCCCGTGGTCGGCGACGGCGCCCTGATGGCCGCGCTCGGCCAGGCCAGGTCGCACACCATGCGGGACATCGTGTCCAGCATCCAGGCCGAGCAGGACCTGGTGATCAGGGCGCCCGCCGCCTCCGTCACCGAGGTGACCGGCGGGCCGGGCACCGGCAAGACCGCGGTGGCCCTGCACCGGGCGGCCTACCTGCTCTACCAGGACCGGCGCCGTTACGCCGGCGGCATCCTGTGCGTCAGCCCGACGCCGCTGCTGGTGGCGTACACCGAAGGCGTACTGCCCTCGCTCGGCGAGGAGGGCCAGGTCGCGATCCGGGCGGTCGGCTCACTGGTCGACGGGGTGACCGCGGACCTCTACGACGAGCCGGCCACTGCCCGCGTCAAGGGCAGCCTGCGGATGCAGAAGGTGCTGCGCAACGCGGCCCGCGGCTGCCTCGACCTGGTCCAGGACGCCCCCGCGACCCTGCGGGTGGTGGCCTTCGGGCGGCGCGTCGAGCTGTCGGCCGGCGAGCTGGCCGACGTACGGCACAACGCGCTGAGCGGCACCGCCCCGGTCAACCTGCTGCGCCCGCGGGCCCGCCGGCTGCTGCTCGACACGCTGTGGCGCAAGACCGGGCGGCGCTTCGACGACGCCGAACTCGCCGCCGAGGAGCGGCAGGGCTTCGACGAGGACATCTCCACCGAGCAGGACTTCACCGACTTCCTCGACGCCTGGTGGCCGGTGCTGGAGCCGCGCGGGGTGCTGGCCGCGCTCGCCGACGAGAAGCGGCTGGCGCGCTGGGCGCGCCGGGTGCTGAGTCCGCCCGAGGTGCGGCGGGTGGCCCGGTCGCTGCGCAGGGACGGCACCAGCGCGCACGACGTGGCGCTGCTGGACGAGCTGGAGACGCTGCTCGGCCCCGCGCCCCGGCCCAAGCGCCGCGAGGCCGACCCGCTCGACCAGCTCACCGGCCTCGACGAGGTCACCACGTACGCCGACCGGATGCCCGGCGGGCGGCGCGGGCGCGCGGAACGGCTGGACGAGGAGCGCACCGAGTACGCGCACGTCATCGTGGACGAGGCGCAGGACCTCACGCCCATGCAGTGGCGGATGGTCGGCCGCCGCGGCCGTACGGCCACCTGGACGATCGTCGGCGACCCGGCGCAGAGCTCCTGGTCGGACGTGGAGGAGGCGGCCCGCGCGCGCGACGAAGCGCTCGGCAGCAGGCCGCGCCGCCGCTTCACCCTCACCGTCAACTACCGCAACCCCGCGGAGATCGCCGCGGTCGCCTCGACGGTGCTGGCGCTCGCCATGCCCGGCATGGAGTCGCCGCGGGCGGTCCGCTCGACCGGCATCGTCCCGCGCTACGAGGTGGCCGGGCAGGACCTGGGCGCGGACGTACGCCGGGCCGCCGCGCGGCTGCTCTCGGAGGTCGACGGGACCGTCGGGGTCGTGGTGGCCATGAACCGGCGGGCGCAGGCCCGCGGCTGGCTCGAAGGGCTCGGCGAGCGGGTCGTCGCGCTGGGCAGCCTTGAGGCCAAGGGGCTCGAGTACGACGCCACGGTGGTGGTGTCGCCGGCGGAGATCGCGGAGGAGTCCCCTGCGGGGTTGCGGGTGCTGTACGTGGCCCTGACGCGGGCCACGCAGCAGCTCACCGTCCTCGCGGGTGACCGTGACGCTCCTGACGGGGACGGTGTCCCCGACCTCCTCAGGCCCATGGCCTGAACCCTGGCCGTCGCCCGGCGGGCGGGCTCCCCTTCGGAGGGCCTGATCCGTCGGGCACGGTCACGCCATGCGGGTGGCCGGGCGCGCAGTTCCCCGCGCCCCTGGGCAAGAGCCTCGCGCACCCGCCGGCCGGTGGACGCGCGTACGCCCCCGCGGCGGGGCGCCGGCAGGGGCGTACGTGGGAGGTAGGTGACACCGGCCCGCCATGCTCGCCTCGCGGCAAGTGGGCGCTCGAAGCGCCTAAGGTTGGGCCCGGGGGCTTGGATCGGGCCGGTGTCACGTCAAGGCTAACAAACGGAAGCCGGAAGCTCTTCCCCGCCGGGGGAAAACCGGCGAGTTGCCGAGCCTTCACATCGTGGAAGTAGTGTTCCACGGGTACAGCACACCCTCAGGCAGGAACCGGAAGAAGGTCGTCATGGCAACGGCGCCAAGCGTCTCCTACTCGATCACAGTGCGGCTGGAGGTCCCCGCGGGCGGGACCGCGGTCAGTGCGCTGACCACCGCCGTGGAGTCGTCCGGCGGCTCGGTCACGGGTCTGGACGTCACCGCGTCGGGGCACGAGCGGCTGCGTATCGACGTCACGGTCGCCGCCAGTTCCACCGAGCACGCCAACGAGATCGTGGGCAAGCTGCGCGGTATCGAGGGTGTCGCGATCGGCAAGGTCTCCGACCGTACGTTCCTGATGCACCTCGGCGGCAAGATCGAGATGCAGTCCAAGCACCCGATCCGCAACCGTGACGACCTGTCGATGATCTACACCCCCGGGGTCGCCCGGGTCTGCATGGCCATCGCGGAGAATCCCGAGGACGCCCGCCGGCTCACCATCAAGCGCAACAGCGTCGCCGTGGTCACCGACGGCTCCGCGGTGCTGGGCCTGGGCAACATCGGGCCGAAGGCCGCGCTGCCGGTGATGGAGGGCAAGGCGGCGCTGTTCAAGCGGTTCGCCGGGATCGACGCGTGGCCGCTGTGCCTGGACACCCAGGACACCGACGAGATCGTGTCGATCGTCAAGGCCATCGCCCCGGGTTTCGCGGGGATCAACCTGGAGGACATCTCCGCGCCGCGCTGCTTCGAGATCGAGGCCAGGCTGCGGGAGGCGCTGGACATCCCGGTCTTCCACGACGACCAGCACGGCACCGCCATCGTGGTGCTGGCCGCGCTGACCAACGCGCTGCGGGTGGTCGGCAAGCAGATCGGCGACCTGCGGGTCGTCATGTCCGGTGCGGGAGCCGCCGGTACGGCGATCCTCAAGCTGCTGATCGCGGCCGGCGTCAAGCACGCGGTGGTCGCCGACATCCACGGCGTGGTGCACGCCGGCCGCGAGGACCTGGTCGACGCGCCCGACGGGTCCGCGCTGCGCTGGATCGCCGACAACACCAACCCCGAGGGCGTCACCGGCACGCTGAAGCAGGCGGTCGTCGGCGCCGACGTCTTCATCGGGGTGTCCGCGCCCGACGTGCTGGACGGTACGGACGTGGCAGCGATGGCGGACGGCGCCATCGTGTTCGCGCTGGCCAACCCCGACCCCGAGGTGGACCCGGGAGTGGCCCGGCAGACCGCGGCGGTGGTCGCCACCGGCCGCAGCGACTTCCCCAACCAGATCAACAACGTCCTGGTCTTCCCCGGCGTTTTCCGCGGCCTGCTGGACGCCCAGTCGCGTACGGTCAACACCGAGATGATGCTGGCCGCCGCCCGCGCGCTGGCGTCCGTGGTCGGGGACGGCGAGCTGAACGCGAACTACATCATCCCCAGCGTCTTCAACGACAAGGTCGCGGGCGCGGTCGCCGACGCCGTACGGGACGCGGCGAAGGCGCAGGGACCCGCCGTGTCCGCCGCCGTGTCGGAACCGGCCACCCAGGGGCTGTAACGCAAGAAACGCCCCGATTCGTATTCCGAGCGTCGAGCATGTGACAACAATCCGTCATCCCCGCGGTGCCGCAACGCTTTTTCCGCGACTCGCGCGGGCAGGCGATTGGCTTTCCGCCCATATATGGGGGCAGGATGCACACCTGGGCAGTGAGGCACACAGCAACAGCTTCGAGCTCGCGCCCCCATGGCAGAAAGAACACGGGAGTACAGATATGAACCGCAGTGAGCTGGTGGCCGCCCTGGCCGACCGTGCAGAGGTGACCCGTAAGGACGCCGACGCCGTTCTGGCCGCGTTCGCTGAGACCGTCGGTGAGATCGTGGCCAAGGGCGACGAGAAGGTCACGATCCCCGGCTTCCTGACCTTCGAGCGCACTCACCGTGCCGCCCGCACCGCCCGCAACCCGCAGACGGGTGAGCCGATCAACATCCCTGCCGGGTACAGCGTGAAGGTCTCCGCGGGCTCCAAGCTCAAGGAAGCCGCGAAGGGCAAGTAAGTCCCCTGGACGACTCGAAGGGGGGGGGGGGGGGGGGGGGGGGGGGGGGGGGGGGGGGGGGGGGGGGGGGGGG
>NZ_JAJSYW010000290.1:0-5425 GCF_036815005.1 Streptomyces sp. IBSBF 2435
GGGGGGGGGGGGGGGGGGGGGGGGGGGGCCCGCGCCCGGCGGGGCGGAGGGCGTGCCCAGTACGGCGGGCGGCGCGCCCGGCCCCGGAGGGCGGACGGCGCCCCCGGCTGCGCTAGACGTACCGTGCAAGCTCGCGGCGGGCGAGTGAGCGGCGGTGCACCTCGTCCGGCCCGTCGGCGAGCCGCAGGCTCCTCGCTCCGGCCCACAGCCGCGCCAGCGGAAAGTCCTGGGAGACACCGCCGGCCCCATGCGCCTGGATCGCGCGGTCGATGATCCGCAGCACCCCGGAAGGCGTCGCGATCTTGATCGCCTGGATCTCCGTGTGCGCCCCCTGATTGCCCACCGTGTCCATCAGCCACGCCGTCTTGAGCACCAGCAGCCGCAGCTGCTCGATCTCGACCCGCGACTCGGCGATCCACTCCTGCACCACGCCCTGCGCGGCCAGCGGTCTGCCGAAGGCGACGCGGGCGGTGGCGCGGCGGCACATGAGTTCCAGGGCGCGCTCGGCCATGCCGATGAGCCGCATGCAGTGGTGGATGCGGCCGGGGCCGAGCCGGGCCTGGGCGATGGCGAAGCCGCCGCCCTCCTCGCCGATGAGGTTCTCGGCCGGCACCCGGACGTCGCGGAAGACGACTTCCGCGTGCCCGCCGTGGTCCGCGTCGTCGTAGCCGAACAGCCGCATGCCGCGGCGTACTTCCACGCCGGGGGCGTCCCGCGGCACCAGGATCTGGCTCTGCTGGCGGTGCCGGTCGGCGGCCGGGTCGGTCTTGCCCATGACGATGAAGACCGCGCAGTCGGGGTTCATCGCCCCTGAGATGTACCACTTGCGGCCGTTGACGACGTAGGAGTCGCCGTCGCGCGTGATCCGGGTCTCGATGTTGGTCGCGTCCGACGAGGCGACGTCGGGCTCGGTCATGGCGAAGGCCGAGCGGATCTCGCCGGCCAGCAGCGGCTCCAGCCACTCCTTGCGCTGGGCGGGGGTGCCGAATTCGGCCAGCACCTCCATGTTCCCGGTGTCGGGGGCGGCGCAGTTGAGGGCGGTGGGGGCCAGGAAGGGGCTGCGCCCGGTGAGTTCGGCCAGCGGGGCGTACTGGAGGTTGGTGAGGCCGGCACCGTGTGCGCCGGGCAGGAACAGATTCCACAGGCCCTGCCGCCTGGCCTCGGCTTTGAGGTCGGCGACGACCGGCGGTACGGACCAGTGGGCGTCAGGCCCCGCCTGCTCGTGCTGCTCGGCGAAGACGGCCTCGGCCGGGTGGATGTGCTCGTCGAGGAAGGCGGCCAGTCGGGACCGCAGCTCCTCCGTACGGGTGTCGAAGGCGAAGTCCATCCTGCTCAGTCCTCCTGGTGCGATGCTGCACTGCCCCGGGCACTGCCCCGGGCGTGGTCCTGGAGTTTGCGAAGTCCGCGGTCGATGAAGAGCGGGACGACCGTGCCGATCCGGTCGAATCCGGCGCCGAGCGTCTGGCCGAGGGTCCAGCGGTAGTGGATGCCTTCGAGGATCACGGCGAGTTTGAAGTACGCGAACGCGGTGTACCAGTCCACGTCGGACAGATCGCGGCCGGACCTGCGCGCGTACCGTTCGGTGATCTCGTCCGCGCCGGGGTGGCCGGCGGCGCCGCCCGCGGTGGGTACGGGGAAGTCGGGGATGTCGTGCTGCTCGCCGTACATCGCCAGCAGCCCGATATCGGTCAGCGGGTCGCCGAGGGTGGACATCTCCCAGTCCAGGACGGCGGTGAGCCGGTCGGCGTCGTCGAAGAGCACATTGTCGAGCCGGTAGTCGCCGTGCACGACGGCGGGCGCGGGGGAGTGCGGCAGCGCCCGGCCGAGCGCCGCGTGCAGCTCGTCGATGCCGGCCAGGTCGCGGCTGCGTGAGGCGTCCAGCTGCTTGCCCCAGCGCCGCAGCTGCCGGCCGAGGAAGCCCTCGGGCCGCCCGAAACCGGCGAGCCCGACCTCGGCGGGGTCCACCGCGTGCAGGTCCACCAGGGTGTCGACCAGGGTCAGCGCGACCGCCCTGGTCCGCGCGGGACCGAGCGCGGTGAGCTGGTCCTCGACGCGGTACGGCGTGCCCTCGACGAAGTCCATCACGTAGAAGGGGGCGCCGATGACCTCGGGGTCCTCGCAGAGCAGCACCGTGCCCGGCACAGGGACCGGGGTCGGGGCGAGCGCGCTGATCACCCGGTGCTCGCGGCCCATGTCGTGCGCGGTGGCCAGCACATGGCCGAGCGGCGGGCGCCGCACCACCCAGGTGGAGCCGCCGTCGGTGACCCGGTAGGTGAGGTTGGAGCGCCCGCCCTGGATCAGCACGGCCTGCAGCTCGCCGGCCGCGAGACCGGGACGCCGCTGGTCCAGGTGGCGGCGCAGCCGGTCGAGATCCAGGCCCCGGGGGCTGTCGGATTCACTCATGCGGGCATCATACCGACCAGTCGGTATGTCGTCCAGTTCTCCGGCTCCGCCTGTCGTCGGCGTTGACGGCCGAGGGGTGCCGGACCTACGCTCCAGTCTTATGGGTGAACGTGATTCATATATGCAGACAGCGGGCCCGACGGGTCCATCCGACGCGTTCACGGTCGCCGAGGTGCGGCTTACCCCCATCCTCATCGCCGACCCGCCGCTGCTCAACACCCAAGGCGTCCACCAGCCCTACACCCCCCGGCTCATCGTCGAGATCGTCACGGCCGACGGTACGTCCGGGGTGGGTGAGACGTACGGGGACACCCGCTATCTGGACCTCGCGGCCCCGCTCGCCGAGGCGCTGCCCGGGCACCGGATCACCGATCTGAACGGGCTGTTCACGCTGGCCGAGCGGGTGTGCGGCGACCCCGCCGAGGTGTCGGACTCCGTCGCCGCGGGCGGGCTGCGCGGTGTGCAGACCGCGGACAAGCTGCGGCTGTCGGTGATCTCCGGCTTCGAGGTCGCCTGCCTCGACGCGCTCGGCAAGAAGCTGGGCCTGCCGGTGCACGCACTGCTGGGCGGCAAGGTCCGCGACGCCGTCGACTACAGCGCCTACCTCTTCTACCGCCTCGCCGAGCACCCCCAGGGCCAGGGCGAGCCCGACGACTGGGGCGCGGCGCTCGACCCGGCCGGCGTGGTCGCCCAGGCCCGCCGCTTCGCCGACGACCACGGCTTCGGCTCCTTCAAGCTCAAGGGCGGCGTCTTCCCGCCCGAGCAGGAGATCGCCGCCGTCCGCGCCCTGGCCGAGGCCTTCCCCGGCAAGCCGCTGCGGCTCGACCCGAACGGCGCCTGGTCGGTGGAGACCTCACTGCACGTGGCCCGTGAACTGGGCGAGGTCCTGGAGTACCTGGAGGACCCGGCGAGCGGCACCGACCGGATGGCCCAGGTCTCGGACGGCACCGCGGTCCCGCTGGCCACCAACATGTGCGTGACGACCTTCCAGGAGATCAAGGAGGCCTTCGCCTGCGACGCCGTCCAGGTGGTGCTGTCCGACCACCACTACTGGGGCGGCCTGCGCCATACGCAGCAGCTCGCCGCGGTCTGCCGGACCTTCGGCGTCGGCCTGTCGATGCACTCCAACACCCACCTGGGCATCAGCCTGGCCGCGATGACGCATGTCGCGGCCACCGTGCCCAACCTGGACTTCGCCTGCGACTCGCACTACCCGTGGCAGACCGAGGACGTCATCACCGAGCGCCATGTCTTCACCGGCGGCGCCCTGACCGTCTCCGACCTGCCCGGTCTCGGGGTGGAGCTGGACCGGGACGCCCTGAAGGCGCTGCACCAGCGCTGGCTGGACGACGACGGCACCATGCGGGACCGCGACGACGCCGCCGCGATGCGCAAGGCCGACCCCGACTGGCGGATGCCGGCCGTGCCGCGCTGGTGACGCCGTACGGGTGAGGTCGGCCTGATGGCGGTCGTACGCGCGTGCGGCGGCCCGGTAACGCCGTACGCGTACTGGCGACGCCGTACGCATGAGGGGCGGCGGGCCGCGACAGGCCCGCCGCCCCCACCCGCGCGCCTCAGCGTCACAGCACCAGCGACAGCAGCATGACGAAGCCCAGCGCCACCACCGAGATCACCGTCTCCATCACCGACCACGTCTTGAGGGTCTGCGGGACGTCCATCCCGAAATACTCCTTCACCAGCCAGAAGCCGGCGTCGTTGACGTGCGAGAAGAACAGCGAACCGGCGCCGACCGACAGCACCAGCAGCGCGGTGTGGGTGGACGACATGCCGTCGGCGAGCGGCGCGACCAGGCCCGCCGCCGAGATGATCGCCACCGTCGCGGAACCCGTCGCGACCCTGATCAGCACCGCGATCAGCCAGGCGAGCAGCAGCGCGGAGATGTGCCAGTCCTTGGACCAGTCGAGGATCATCTGCCCGACCCCGCAGTCGATCAGCGTCTGCTTGAAGCCGCCGCCCGCGCCGACGATCAGCAGGATGCCGGCGATCGGCCCGAGCGAGGAGTCCACGGTCGAGGAGATGCGGTCCTTGCTGAAGCCCGCGGCCCTGCCGAGGGTGAACATCGCCACGACCACCGCCGCCAGCAGGGCGATCAGCGGGGTGCCGATGACGTCGAAGATCCGGTAGGCCAGGCTGCCCTGGTCGTCGATGATCACATCGGCGAGCGCCTTGGCCAGCATCAGCACCACCGGCAGCAGCATCGTGCAGGCGGTGGCCGCGAAGCTCGGCCGCCGCTCCAGGTCGTCGGAGGCACGGGCCGGCGTCATCCGCTCCGGCGGCGACACGTCCACCCAGCCGGCCGCGACCCGCCCGAAGAGCGGCCCCGCGATGGCCAGCGTGGGCAGCGCCACCAGCACGCCGAGCGCGAGGGTGATGCCCATGTCGGCGTGGATCGCGCCGATCGCCGCCAGCGGCCCGGGGTGCGGCGGCACCAGTCCGTGCATCACCGACAGGCCGGCCAGCGCGGGGATGCCCAGCCGGATCAGCGACTGCCCGCTGCGCCGGGCGACCAGCAGCACCACCGGGATCAGGATGACGATGCCGATCTCGAAGAACAGCGGCAGCCCCACCAGGCCCGCGATCAGCGCCATGGCCCACGGCAGCCGCTTCTCGCTGGTCCTGGCCAGGATCGTGTCGACGATCTGGTCGGCGCCGCCGGAGTCGGCGAGCAGCTTGCCGAGTATCGCGCCCAGCGCGATCAGCGTGCCGACACTGGCCACCGTCGAGCCCAGCCCAGTGGAGTAGCTGGTGACGGTCTTGGCCAGCGGGGCGCCCGCGACCGAGCCGAGCACGCCGGAGCCGATGGTCAGGGCGAGGAAGGCGTGCACCTTCCAGCGGGTGATGAGCAGGACGATGACGGCGATGCCGGCGAGCGCGGCCAGGGCGAGCCGGGTGTTGCCGGCGTCGGCTATCGGCGGGGGCGTGGCGGCGGCCAGCAGCTCGACGCTGAGTGCGGACACGGGTACTCCAAAGGGGGCAAGGGCGGACAGCGGGGTACGGGGAG
>NZ_JAJSYW010000291.1:0-5368 GCF_036815005.1 Streptomyces sp. IBSBF 2435
GGGACGTGGGTGGCGTGCGGGGCGGGGACGGCGTTGGAGATCATGACGGCCAGCGGGTGGCCCAGCACGAGGTCGCGGGACCAGGCCTCGTCCGCCGGCTGGTAGAGGGCGGGGACGTGCATGTGTACTCCTTCGGGCGTCGGAAGGCCCCGTGCGGGGGTGCCACGGGCCGCGGGCGGGGGCGGGCGGGCGGGGACGGTTCAGGCGGGCGAGCGGGGCATCTCGACGAGTTCGGTGAGCACGCCGCGGCAGTCGCGGGGGTGCAGGAACGTCACGGCGGTGCCGCGCGATCCGGTGCGGGGCGGGTCGAAGAGCGCGGCCGGCCCACCGGGCGGCAGCCCGAGGATGGCGGCCCGGACGTCCGCGGTGCCGAAGGCGAGGTGGTGGACGCCCTCGCCGTGGCGCGCGAGCCATGCCGAGACGGCCGAATCCTCGCGCACCGGCGCGATGAGCTGGAGGCAGGTCTCGTGACCGTCGTCGGTGCCGTTGACCCGCATCAGCACCTCGCGGATGCCCTGGCTCTCGATCACCTCCCGGTGCACGGCGTCGAACCCGAACACCGAGCGGTAGAAAGCAGCGGTGGCCTCCAGGTCGTGGCAGACGATCCCGACGTGGTCCAGGCGTGTGAACATCCCGTCTCCTCAGGCGGCGGCGTCGGCGTCGCGCTGGGCGACGATGGACGAGAGGATCTCCCCGGCCCGCACGGCTGTGGTCGACAGCAGGCTGGAGGTGATGCCGTGCGAGTACTCGGTCGCGCCGCCCTGCACGTAGATGCCGCAGCGCAGCGTCTCCTCACCGGACACCCGGTAGTTCCGGGCGACCTCCAGCCGGCCGGCCTCGTCCTGTTTGCAGCGCGAGGCGGTCGAGCCCAGCAGGCCGAGCGGGTCGCAGGGGCGGTAGCCGGTCGCGCAGACGACCACGTCGGCCGCGACGGTCTCCCGCCGGCCGGTGGGAGTGAACTCCAGGTCCACCGCGAGGGCGTCCGGCCCGGGGCTGACGCAGTGCAGCCGGGTGGCGTTGCGGACGTGGAGGCGTTCGCGCCCGGTGACCATCTCCAGGTAACCGCGCCGGTAGAGGTCGTCGATGAGATCGATGTCCACCACCGAGTAGTTGGTGTTCCCGTGGTACCGCAGGAACGCCTCCTTGAGCTGCGGCGGCGACCCGAAGTGGTGGTCGACGGCCTCGGGGTCGAAGATGCGGTTGGTGTAGGCGCTGTCGTCGGCGGCGCTGTAGCCGTAGCGGGAGAACACCGCGTGCACGTGCGCGTCGGGGAAGACGCTGTGGAGGTGGGCGACGACCTCGGCGGCGCTCTGTCCCGCGCCGAGCACCACGAAGGCGGAGGGCCGTCCGCGGAGCCGGCCGATCTCGCCGAGCAGCCGGCTGCTGTGCCAGATGCGGTCGTCGTCGGGCAGCCCCTCGGGCAGTACGGGTTCGATGCCGGTGGCGATGACGACGTTGCGGGTGCGCTGCCGCAGGGTCCGCCCGTCGGCGCGGCGGACGACGACGTCGAGGCGGTCGGTGCCGCCGGGGCCGCCGACCGGCTCGATGTCGAGGACTTCGCAGCCGTAGTCGACCAGGTGGGCGCACTGTTCGGCGACCCATTCGAGGTAGTCGTGGAACTCGACGCGCAGCGGGAAGAACGACTTGGCGTTGATGAAGTGCGCGAGCCGCCCCCTGCTGTGCAGGTAGGAGAGGTAGCCGTAGGAGCTGACCGGGTTGCGCATGGTCACGAGGTCCTTGAGGAAGGACACCTGCATCGAGGCGCCCTCGATCAGCATCCCGCGGTGCCAGCCGAAGGCCGGCTGGCGCTCGAAGAACCGCGCGGTGACGGCCTGTCCGGGCGGTGCGGTCTGGTTGTGCTCCTCGACGGCCACGGCGAACGCCAGGTTGGAGGGGCCGAAACCGATCCCCGTGACGTCGACCGTCTGGTTCTCGCCGTTGTGTCCGCCCAGCACCTGAAAGTCTCCTCGCACGTGTGTGATCAGCAGTCCGTAAAGCCACGCGGGCGGAATCGGGGAGCAGGCGCGGTCCGGCGATTCCGAACTAAGTGGATCAGCGGGGGCCATCACCCGGAAATAACTTCGCATTCGAGTACGCGACCGGACGGCACCCGCCGGAGCATGATTCCGATCTTCCGCGGCGGAAGAGACGGCTTCCCTTGGTTTCACGTTGAACAGAATCACCCGGACGGATTGATCAATTACCGTCCATCAACCACCGGGTACCGGATGCCTCCGGGCGAGACAGAGACTATCATGATCATTTTCCGCCAGGGACGGAATTTTCGGACAACACATCTGGCCTGAACCGCCCGCAAAGCGCCTTTGATCAATTCCGCGCCGAGGCCGGCAGTGCGGTGTAATACCAGGTGGAAGCCGGTCCGGCGCATCCGCACCGCTGCGCATTGCTTTCTACGGAATACACCGGGAGTCCTCCGCCGGACAGCGACAAGAACGCGGCCCGATAAATGACAAGATCCATTCTCACGCAGTCCGGATCAATGGGTCAAGTTTCGATCGCCCGCGTGCTACGGTTTCGATCGGCCGGGCCGGCGCCCGCTTTGGGGGCGCCCGGCCGGCGAGTGGTATCGAATTGAACGAATCGGCGCGAGACCCCCCGGCCCGATCGGCGAAGATCCCGGACCGGACCGCGCGCGCCGCGCCGTTGCGCGGGCATGCGCGGCAGGCCGTATTCACCGTTCCACGGGCACGGATTACTTCGGAGGAAACCCCATGTGCGGCGTCGTCGGCCTATTTCAGGGCTGCCCGGCAGTCAGTTTCTGCCCCGCGCGGCTGCGCCCGGCCCGCACCGACCGCGCTCAGGACCCGGACCCGGACGCGGGCACGTCCGCTCCGGCGCCGGCTCCCGGGGCCGGGGACGGCGGCGCGGCCGGGGAAGAGCCGTACCGCAGCCCGTTCCGCACCTGGTACGAGCGGGCGAGCGTACGCCAGGCGCCGCGCCGGCTGGTCACCGCCGCGGACGGCGGCGTGGCGACGTTCTTCCCCCCCGCGCTCGTACCGCTCGCCTCGCACCGGCTGGTCCGCGATCTCGGCCCGGCCGCCTACGAACAGGTCCTCGTCCAGCACCTGTACCGGTACCTGGACTTCACCGCGAAACTGGAATACCTCGTGGTCAACCGCACCGCGCTGGGCATCGCGCACGGATCGGTCGACCTGGGGCTGCCGCGGGAGATGCGGCTGGACGCGCTGAAGATCTACTGCGACGAGGCCTACCACACGCTGATGACGGTCGACCTGCTCGAACAGGTCACCGACCGCACCCGGATCGCCCCGCGCCTGCCGGAGGAGCCCTACTTCCTGCGGCGGCTCGCAGCGATCCAGGAATCCACCGCACCGGAACTGCGCCCGCTGGTGGAACTGCTCTTCGTCATCGTCTCCGAGACGCTGATCACCGGGAGCCTGTCCGCGATCCCCCGCGACCAGGAACTCCTGCCGCAGATCCGCGACACCATCCAGGACCACGCCTCCGACGAGGGCCGCCACCACGCCTACTTCGCCCTGTTCGCTCGCCATCTGTGGGGCGCCCTCGACACCCGCACCCGGCGGTGGGCGGCCCTGCGCCTGCCCGGCCTCATCCACACCTTCCTCGACCCCGACCTGGACTCCATGCGCGAGGAACTGCTGGGCTACGGGATGCCGAAGGACTCCGTCGAGCAGGTGCTCGCCGAGGTCTTCACCTCCGCCGGCGTCCAGGCCTACGCCCGGTCCTCGGCCGAGACGACCGTGCGGCACTTCGCCGCCCTGGGCGTGCTGGAGGACCCCGAGGCGCGCGAGGCGTTCGACCGGCAGGGGCTGCTGCCGCCCGCAGGCCCGGCCCGCACATCCTCCGCGCCGGCTCCGGGCCCGGAGGACCCGGTCACCCGGCGAGCGCCGTAGCGCGCTCCTCACGGCGGGCGAAGACCGCCTCGCGGCGCTCCTCCATCTGCCGCATCACCGCCCGGCGCTGACGGGACGACAGCCGGTCGACGTACAGCATGCCGTTGAGGTGGTCGGTCTCGTGCTGGAGGCAGCGGGCGAAGTAGCCGGTGCCCTCCACCACCAGCGGACGGCCGTCGGCGTCGCTGCCGCGGACGACCGCGCGGGCGGCGCGGGCCAGGCAGTGGCGGGCGCCCGGGACCGACAGGCAGCCCTCGTCCTCCTCGATCAGGCGCCGCCGCCCGTCGTCCGGCTCCGGGTCGAGCACGGGGTTGCAGATGTGACCCACGTGCCGGACACCCTCGTCGTCCAGGCAGTCGTAGACGAACAGCCGCAGGTCCACACCGACCTGGTTGGCCGCCAGCCCGGCGCCCTCGGCGATGTGGTTGGTGAGGAACATGTCGTGGACGAGCCGGCGGAGCCGCTCCGTGCCGAACTCCGCGACCGGGGCGCACGGGCGGTGGAGGACCTCCTCCCCGACGACCGTCACCCGCCGGAAGGAACCCCGGAGATCCTCCTCGGTGAGAACCGGGTGGGACGCGACGGGCACGCCCATCAGGACGACCCGCCCCTCGGACCCGGCCCTGGCGGCGCCGGCTGATGTGGACACGGACATGGTGCTCCCCCCGCTGAGGACACAGCAGCTACACGGCAAGGAAAGTGACCCAGAGCGACAGATGGTTACTCTGGGCGACTTGACATGATACTTTGCAAAGGAACACGATGACAAGATGAGTCACGACCGGGCCGACGACCCCCAACCGCAGCAGGGCGCCCGTCCGGCCGGACTCGTCGAACACCACGTCAGGACCGCGCTGGTGCAACTGCTCCGGCAGGTCGGGGCGGTGACGGCCACTGAAGCGGCCCGCAGGCTCGGGTGCAGTTCGGGACTGTGCTCGTTCCACCTGCGGCAGCTGGCCCGCGCAGGTGTGGTGGAGCCGGCGCCCGGCTCGGGCCGCGCGAAACCCTGGCGCCTGGTGCCCGGCGCGTCGGACGCCTTCCCCGAAGCACCGCCCGTACCGCCCCCGGCCGCCGCACCGGACCCGGGGCCGGTACGGGCCGGGCAGGACCCGGGGACCGGCCCGGAGAACTTCGCCTGTTTCACCTACGGCCTCGAAGACGAGAGTTTCCGCCGCTGGCTCGAACTGCGCGACAGCGCGCCGGCCGCGTGGAACGGGCACGACCAGGCGTTCAGCACCGTCGCCTACCTGGCGCCGGCCGAACTCGACGAGATCGCGACGGCACTGCGGGACATGCTGCGCCGCTACCAGGACCGCGAGTGGCTGCCGGACACCCGGCCCGCCGACGCCGCACCGGTCGCGGTCATCAGCCGCCTCTTCCCGATCCTGCCCACGGCCCCCGGCGAGGAGAGCCCGCCCGGCCGCTGACTCCTGGGGGGCCGCCGCCCGGCGGCGCCCCGTCCGGCCCCGCCC
>NZ_JAJSYW010000292.1:0-5341 GCF_036815005.1 Streptomyces sp. IBSBF 2435
CCCCCCCCCCCCCCCCCCCCCCCCCCCCCCCCCCCCCCCCCCCCCCCCCCCGCGGTCAGGGTGGCGATCGCCGACCCCTTGTCGTACGGCGGCCGGCCCTCGACGGAGGCGAAGAGCAGCGCGCCCAGCGACCACAGGTCGGCCGGCGGGCCCGGCTTGTGGCCGCGGGCGCGCTCGGGCGAGATGTACGAGGGCGCGCCGACCAGCATGCCGGTGGAGGTGACGGAGGGGTCGCCGTCGATCTGCGCGATGCCGAAGTCGCCGAGCACGACCCGCGAGTCGTTGGCGATCAGCACGTTGGACGGTTTGACGTCGCGGTGCAGGATGCCCTCGCGGTGCGCGGCGGACAGCACGTCGAGCACGACGAGGCCGACCTCCGCGGCCCGTTTGGGGGTCAGCGGGCCGTCCTCGCGGATGGCGTCGGACAGCGACCTGCCCTCGATGAGTTCCATCACGATCCACGGCCGGTCGTCCTCCTTGACGACGTCGTAGACGGTGATGGCGCCGGTGTTGCGGATCCTCGCGGTCGCCTTGGCCTCACGCAGCGTGCGCGTGACAAGGCGGCGCTTCTCGTCCTCGTCGACATTGCCCGGGAAACGCAGTTCCTTGACGGCGACGGAGCGGCCCAGGGTCTCGTCGACCGCGCGCCAGACCGTACCCATACCGCCCTTGCCCAGTACGCCGTCGAGGCGGTACCGGTCGGCGAGCAGGCGTCCGTCGGTACCTTCGACCTCGCTCATGGGTTCCCTCTGCAGTCCTGCGGTGTGAAACCCCATCATCCCCGACCGGGGCACCAGGATGCGAATGCGGAGCTCGGGCCGCTGTTCAGCCCTGCTGCCGGAAACCGGCGGCGGCGGTGTCGAACACCGGCTTGTAGGTGGTCCATTGGGACTTCGGCGCGGACAGGTACACCGCGTACTCGCGTCCACCCTCCTTGCCGAATCCGAGGTCCACGGCGCGGAAGGTGCTGCTCGTGCCCTTGAAGGTGAACTGCCACAGGGCCGCGTCCTGGCCCCAGGCGGTCTTGGTGGTCTCCATGCGCTCGCGGTGGTAGTTGCGGACCTTGTCCTGAGTCTGCGGTTCCAGATCCAGCCAGTGCTGGTACGGGTCGGGGCTGGCGTAGTCCAGGGCGCTGATCTTGAGGGCGACCGTGTCGGTGGGGTCGACGTAGCTGACCTGGTCACCGTCGTCGGTGACCTTCTTCGTCCAGTCGTCGGGGACCGGGACGCTGTAGCCGCGGTTGGCCTGGTCCTCCAGGTGGTAGCCGTCCGGGACGGGCGGCGGGTGCGCGTTGGTCGGCTCGGCGGTGGGCGTCGCGGGGGTGGGGGGCGTCGTGGGAGCCGTGGCCGCGGTGGTCGCGGTGGCGGTCGGGGCGCCCGTGGGGCCGCCGTCGCCGCCGGCCGCGTCCGACCGGTGCGCCCGGTCCACGGCGACGGCGGTGCCCCCGGCCAGCACCGCGACGGCCGCCGCGGCGGCGATCCAGCGGCCGGGGCGGCGGCGGTCCCCGCCGTGCGGCGCGGAATACGGCGGCGGCTGCCCCGTGGTGGAGTACGCGCCGGGGGCACCGCCATGCGGCGGCGTGTGACCGGCGTGCGCGGGCGCACCACCGCGGCCGGCGGACGCCGGATCGGAGACGGGCAGCGGCTCGGTCACCTTGACCTGCTCGACCACCGCGGTGTCCTGGTCCCCCGCCGGGATGCGCAGCATCCGCTCGGCTTCCTCCGCCGACAGCCGCTCAGCGGGCTCCTTGGCCAGCAGGCCCGCGATCACCTCGGTCAGCGCCCCGGCGTTCGGCGGCGGCACGACCGGGTCCTCGGCGATGGCGTACGCCGTCTCGATCGCGGTCGGGCGGCGGAAGGGCGACTCGCCCTCGACGGCCTGGTAGAGCGTGGCGCCCAGCGCCCACAGGTCGGCCTCGGGCCCCGGCATGGCGCCGCGGATGCGCTCGGGCGACAGGAAGTCGATGGAGCCGATCAGCTCGCCGGTCCTGGTCAGCGTCGAGGTGCCGGACGCCTGGGCGATGCCGAAGTCGGTGAGGACGATCCGGCCCCCGTCACCGAGCAGTACGTTGCCGGGCTTGACGTCGCGGTGCAGCACTCCTGCGCGGTGGGCGGCCCGCAGCGCCGCGACCATGCCGCGGCCGATCCTGGCGGCCTCGGCCGGCGGCAGGGCGCCGCCCTCCTTGAGCCGTTCGCCGAGGGTGACCGAGGGGACGTACTCCATGACGATGGACGGCAGGCCCGCGTCGTCCACCACGTCGTGGACGACGATGACGTTGGGGTGGCTGATCCTGGCGGCGGCGCGGGCCTCGCGGCGGGTGCGCTCGAAGAGTGTGGCCAATTCCTCCTCGAGCATGTGCGGCTGCGGCGGGTGCAGTTTCTTGACCGCGACCTGGCGGTCGAGGAGTTCGTCCTCGGCCCGCCACACGGTGCCCATGCCGCCGCGGCCGATCCGCTCCATCAGCCGGTACCGGCCCGCGACCAACCGCCCCTCGTCCGCGGGTGCCACCATGTCCTGCTCCTCCGTCTGTCCCCCGATCACGCGTGCCAGGAGGGCCGTTCGGCCCGTTCCGGCTCGCGTCCAGACGCCGTGCGCCTAGAGAGGCACGATATCCGGCGCCCCCAGCCTGGCGGCATCCGCGGTCAGGTCGTCCGGCTGGCGCTGCGATTCGCGCTCCGCCTCCACGCGCTTCTCGTAGTATTCGACCTCCTTGTCGACCTGGTGGGCGTCCCAGCCGAGCACCGGCGCCATCAGCTCGGCCGCCTCGCGGGCGCAGCGGGTGCCGCGGTCGAAGGTCTCGATCGAGATCCGCGTCCTGCGGGCGAGCACGTCGTCCAGGTGGCGGGCGCCCTCGTACGCCGCCGCATAGACGACCTCGGCGCGCAGGTAGTCGTCGGCGCCGGTCAGCGGGGCGGCCAGCGACGGGTCGTCGGCGATCAGGTCGAGCACTTCGTCGATGAGGGTGCCGTAGCGGTTGAGCAGGTGCTCGATCCGCGCGACGTGCACACCGGTACGGGCGGCGGTCCTGGCCCTGGCGTTCCACTCCGCCTGGTAGCCCTCGGCTCCGGCCAGCGGCACGTCCTCGGTGCAGCACGCGGCGACCCGGTGGTCCAGCCCGTGCACGGCCTCGTCCACCGCGTCCTTGGCCATCACCCGGTACGTCGTGTACTTGCCTCCGGCGACGACCACGAGCCCGGGCACCGGGTGGGCCACGGTGTGCTCCCGGGACAGCTTGCTGGTGGCGTCGGACTCCCCGGCCAGCAGCGGGCGCAGCCCGGCGTAGACACCCTGGACGTCGTCCCTGGTCAGCGGGGTGGCCAGCACCGAGTTGACGTGGTCGAGCACGTAGTCGATGTCGGCGCTGGAGGCCGCCGGGTGCGCCTTGTCCAGGTCCCAGTCGGTGTCGGTGGTGCCGACGATCCAGTGCCTGTCCCACGGGATGACGAAGAGCACGCTCTTCTCGGTGCGCAGGATCAGCCCCGTACTCGAATGGATCCGGTCCTTGGGCACCACCAGGTGGATGCCCTTGGACGCCCGTACGTGGAACTGCCCGCGCTCGGCGATGAGCGCCTGGGTGTCGTCGGTCCACACCCCGGTCGCGTTCACCACCTGCTTGGCCCGCACGTCGTATTCGCCGCCCGCCTCGCCGTCGAGCACCCGGGCGCCGACGACGCGCTCGCCCTCCCGCAGGAAGCCGGTCACCCGCGCCTGGTTGGCGACATGCGCGCCGTACGACGCGGCGGTACGCACCAGGGCCGCGACGAAGCGCGCGTCGTCGACCTGGGCGTCGTAATACTGGAGCGCGCCCACCAGCGCGTCCTTGCGCAGCGCGGGGGCGACCCGCAGCGCGTGCTTGCGGGTGAGGTGGCGGTGCACGGGCAGGCCGCGGCCGTGTCCTGAGGACAGCGACATCGTGTCGTAGAGGGCCACGCCCGAGCCCGCGTACAGCCGCTCCCAGCCCTTGTGCTGGAGCGGGTAGAGGAAGGGCACCGGGCGCACCAGGTGCGGCGCGAGCCGTTCCAGCAGCAGCCCGCGCTCCTTCAGCGCCTCGCGGACCAGCGCGAAGTCGAGCATCTCCAGATAGCGCAGACCGCCGTGGATGAGCTTGCTCGACCGGCTGGACGTGCCGGCGGCCCAGTCGCGGGCCTCGACCAGCCCGGTCGACAGCCCGCGGGTGGCCGCGTCCAGCGCCGTCCCGGCGCCGACGACGCCGCCGCCCACCACCAGGATGTCGAGCTCCTTCTCCGCCATCCGGGTGAGGGCCGCCGCCCGCTGGGCGGGTCCGAGTGTCGTCGTACGCATCCGTACCTCCGTGCCTGTCGCTGGTGACCGGGCTCTCGGTCGGTTCCGCTGGGTCGTTCCTGCTCGGGTTCCACCGGGATATGCCGTGATCCGGCGGTGGCCCTCCTCCGATAGTGACCGGCCCGGCCGGTCGCTGCCAGGCCAGGTCGCCGGGCCTGTACGGCGCGGCGAGTGGTCATATCAGTGATTTGTCTGGTTAGCCTGTTTTAAAGCCATGCATGAGCCCATTCGTGGTGGTCGCCAGGGAGGACACCCCCCATGCCCGCAGACCTCGCCGTACTCGGACTCGGCAGCACCGGACTCCCGCTCGCCCAGGCGGCGACCGTCGCGGGCGTCGGTGTCATCGGCTACGACCCCGATCCCGCCACCGTCGCCGACATCAACGCCGGCCGGGTGCCGCCGGGCTCGCTCGCCGCCGCCGACCTGCGCAGGATGCTGGCCTGCGGCTTCCGCGCCACCGCCGACCCGGCCGTACTGGGCCGGGTGCGTACCGCGGTGATCTGCGCGCCCACCCCGCCCGGCGAGGACCACGCCCTCGACCTGTCCGCGGTCGCCACCGCCGCCCGGGCGCTGGCCGCGCACCTGCGCCCGCACACCACCGTCGTCCTGGAGTCGGCCGTCTACCCCGGCACCACCGAGGGATATCTGCGCCCGCTGCTGGAGTCGCACGGGCTGCGGGCCGGCCGCGACTTCCACCTCGCCTACTCCCCCGGCCGCCTCGACCCCGGCAACCGCGCCTACCAGCTGGCCAACACCCCCAAGGTGGTCGGCGGCTGCACCCCCGCGTGCACCGAGGCCGCCGCCGCCTTCTACAGCCGCTTCACCGAACGCATCGTGCGGGCCCGCGGCACCCGCGAGGCCGAGGCGGTCAAGCTGCTGGAGACCAACTACCGGCACGTCAACATCGCCTTCGCCAACGAGATGGCGGTCTTCTGCCACGACCTGGGCGTCGACCTGTGGGACGTGATCAGGTGCGCGGAGACCAAGCCGTTCGGCTTCCAGGCCTTCCGCCCGGGCCCCGGCGTCGGCGGCCCCGCCG
>NZ_JAJSYW010000293.1:0-9521 GCF_036815005.1 Streptomyces sp. IBSBF 2435
AGGCGGCTGCGCGGGCGGCCGCCGTCCACTTGGACCAGACCCTGGAGGACTACCGCCGCGAGATCCAGCGCCGCGTGTTCGGCTGAGCCGCCCACCGGCCCGCTCCGGCGGGGTGCCCGCGGATCCCGACCCATGACGGCCCGACGCCGCGTCGCCCCGGAAGCACCCGGGGCGAGGCGGCGGTCCTGACGCACGGTTCAGCGGCGGCCAACGCGCTGGGACGGCACGCTGACGCGGGTCACCCGAGCGTCCACTGCTGGTTGCTCTGGCCGTTGCAGGTCCACAGTTCGACCAGCGCGCCGTTGGCGGTGGAGCCTTGGGTGACGTCCAGGCACAATCCCGACTGCACGCCGGAGACGGTGCCGTTCGCGTTGAACGTCCACTGCTGGTTGTTCTGGCCGTTGCAGGTCCAGGTGGCCACCTTGGTGCCCGGGGTGGTTCCCTGGCCGCTGGCGTCCAGGCACAGCTGGCTGGTGCCGCTGTAGACCGTCAACTGCCCGGAGGAGGTGCGGGTGAAGGTCTGGTTGGCGGCGCCGTTGCAGTCCCGGATCTGCGTCTGGGTGCCCGGGGCTGTGGAGGAGTTGGGCACGTCGAGGCATTTGCCCGCTCCCACCGCGTGCAGCGCCCCGGTGCTCCCCGTGCCGCCGCTGCTGGTCACGCCGGCCTGCGCGATGACCTGTTGTGCCGCTGACGGCCAATTGGTTCCACTGACCTGGACGTTGCCGGTCAGGACGTTGTTGTGGGGTGAGCCGGTGGCCACCTGGGTGGCACCGGAGTTGTACCAGTTGGTGTCGAAGGTGCTGTCGTTGGTGTTGTTCGAGCCGCCGGCGTTGGTGAAGGCCCACACGCCGGAGTCCTGGATGACGTTGTTCTTGAGGTTGATGTAGCGGGAGCCCTCGTCGAGGTAGAGGCCCACGGTGTGCTGATTGTCGTAGATGTAGTTGTGGTCGATGCTGGCGCCGGGGTTGGCGGACAGGTTGTAGATGCTCCCACCGTCGTGGAAGACCTTCTTCGTGCCGTGGACGAGGTTGTAGCTGACGACGGTGTTCTTCAGGGTCGTGGGTGTGGTGTAGACGGGCTGGTAGTTGTAAAGGCCGCGGTTGCGGTAGTCCTGGCTGCCGCCGGGGTCGTTGGCGCCCCAGCCCCAGCCGACGTCGATGCCGTCGTAGGCGAGGTTCGAGACCTCGTTGTGGGTGATGACGGCGTGGGTGGCGTAGGTCGACAGGATGCCGGCCATGTCCTTGTAGTCCTTGGCGACACCGGTGATCCGGTTGCCCTGGATGGTGATGTCCTGGTTGGTCATCGCCGTGTTGGAGGGGTGGTGGGCGTCGGGCTGGACGCCGCCGACCACGATGCCCGAGCCGGAGTCGTCGGAGAAGGTGCTGCCGGTGACGGTGACCGACCACGCGCCGAGGCCCACTCCGGAGGCGTGTGCGTCCGCGTCGTTGCCGATGCCGAGGCCCACCTGGCCGAGGTGCGCGAAGGTGTCACCGGTGAAGGTGATCCCGCGGGCCGCGGAGACCTGAACGGCCGCGGGTACCTGGCTCCAGCTGTTGCGGGCGGCTTCGAACAGCGGGCAGCCGGACTGGCAGGACGTCAGGAAGTCCGAGGGCTGGGTGAAGCTGCGTCCCAGGAAGGCACCGCTCTGCTGGTCGGCGTAGCCGAGGGAGCTGCTGGGCTGCAGCCAGGTCGTGTGCTCGAAGGCGATCCCCTGGACGGTGATGTCGTGGGCGGGGCTGGAGTAGCTGCCGCCGATCTGCAGCAGGGAGGTCAGGCGCGGCAGCTCCATGTCGTGTGCTGTGGGCGACCACCCCGACGGCGCCTTGTAGTAGAGCTGTCCGGCCTGCGGGTCGAGGAACCACTGGCCGGCGGTCTTCAGGAAGGAATAGGAATTCTCCAGCTGGAGGCTGCCGCCGGCGAAGGGCTTGGCCAGCGTGTCGTAGCCCCAGTTGTTGTTGTTCCAGGCCGGCTGCTGCATCGTGATCGTGCTGCCGCTGATGGACTGCACGGGGGCATAGCGGTCGGTGAAGGAGTTCTGGCTCTCCAGCTCGATCCGGTTCTGCTGCGGCAGCGAGGCGAGATAGTTGAGCGCCGAGTTGACGATCGTCATCCCGTCGGCGGTGATGTTCACGTCGCTGCGGGCGATGGAGATCGCCGCCCGCGGCGCCAGGGCGCCGTCCACGTACAGCTGCCGCGAGTCGGCCCCGCCGGGTACGGACGCCGCGTAGATGTTGTTGGACGCGTCCTTGACCGTCCAACCCGTCACCTGCTGCCCGCCGGAGAGCACCGGACTCTGCCCGGACGCGGCCTGCCAGACCACCTGGTGGCCGTTGCTGCCCGAGTCCGCGCTGCCCAGCACGAGGGGGGAGGACAATCGGTACGTTCCGCCGGCCAGTTGCACGACGATGTCGCCGCTCATGTTCCCGTCGACGGCCTCGACCGAGGACTTCGCCTGGGTCACCGAGCAGGGGGCCGAGGCCGAACACGCGGTGCCGCTGCCGGTGGGTGAGACGTACAGGGTCGTCATCGTGGCCGCGTGAGATGTCACGGCCGGAGCGGCGACGACGGCACCGATGGCGAGGGTCGCGACAAGAGCCCCTCTCGGTGGCCGGCTGCGGCCAGGGCGGCTGCGGCGGAGGAGATTCATGGACTGCTCGCTTTCTGCGTCGTGGGGGGACGGTGCGAGAGGGCGGCGCCGCGGCGGGCCGGGCGCCGCCCTCGGGTCAGGACCTACCGCTGCGGCGATGCCTCGCCTAGCGGCTCGACGGCCGGCGGGCCGCAGCCGGCGGTGTCAGCTCCGGCTCCACTTCTGGTTGGTGGCGCCGGTGCAGGCCCACAGCTGGACGAGGGTGCCGTTGGCGGTGCCGTAGGCACTGACGTCGAGGCACAGGCCGGACTGGGCGTTGGTGATGGTGCCGTCGGAGTTGACGTTCCACTTCTGGTTGTTCTGGCCGTTGCAGTCCCAGATGATCGCCCGGGTGCCGTTCGCCGTACCGCTCGCCTCCGCGTCCAGGCACTTGCCGCTGTAGACCCGCAGTTCCTTGGCGCTCGTGGCGGTCCACTGCTGGTTCGCGCCGTTGTTGCAGTCCCACAGCTCGGTCTGGGTGCCGTTGGTCTGGCTGGAGTTGGGTACGTCCAGGCACCTGCCGGCCGCCACTGCGTGCAGCGCGCCGCCGGTGCCCGTGCCGCCGGTGGAGGTGCCGTAGCCGGCGGAGGCGATGGTGGCCTGGACGGCGTTCTCGGTGGCGTCGGTGGGGAAGCCGGCGGTGATGGCGCCCTCGAAGAACTCGCCCTGGCCGGAGACGCTGTTGTCGCCGCCGGTGCCCAGGAGGATCGAACTGTCGGTCTTCATGGGCGAGTAGCCGTTCGGCAGAGCGCCCGAATAGGTCGTGGTCAGTCCTCCTGAGGTGGCGTTTCCGTATTTGAGGGTGAAGTTGCTGGTGCCGTTGTTCTTCTCCCAGGCGCTGACGAACGGGTAGTGGACGCCCTGGTTGTTGGAGTCGTGGTTGGAGCCGGTCCCGGTGTGGTACATGCCGTTCTCCAGGTCGGCCTCGACCCAGGGGCCGGTGCCGGTGCAGCCTCCGAACCAGCAGGCGTTGCCCCAGTAGATGGAGTTCATGGTGGCGTTGCCGGTGTCGGTGTGGGTGTTCTCACCGCTGCCGTAGTCGAAGCAGCACCACTGGTTGGTGAAGTTGGACGAGGTGACCATGTAGATGCCCTCGGGCTGGGCACCGGTGGGGGCGCCGTTGGCGTGGTCGAGCCGGTAGCCCACACCCTGGTTGACTTTGACGCCGAAGACCTGGTGGCCCGCGGCCGTCACGGGCAGAGCCATGGCGTCGGCACCCACATCGGCGCCGTTGGCGCCGGGGCCCTTCCAGTAGCCGCCCCAGGAGATCGGCATGTCGTTGTGCTTGCTGCTCTGGTCGTAGATCTTGGTGATCGTGCACGATGTGCCGGAGCAGAACGAGACCTGGGACGCCCCGTCGGCGTAACCGCCGGCGGCCAGCAGCCCGATGTCGCGGTAGCTGTGATCCGATGCGCGCTGGATCTGGTACAGCGGGCCGTTGTATGCCGCGAACAGGGCACGGGTCGTGGAGTGCGCGGCGATGCACGGCGTACCGCCGGTGGCATACAGATCACACGGCAACGACGATGCGGCCGCCGCCGCCGGAGCGGCCTGGCGGGAGGCGCTCGTACCTGCGGCGGGCCCGCTGGCGTCGGCCTGCCCTCCGAAGATGGCTGCTGCCACGGCCAGGGCCAGGACCAGCAGGAGCACCGCGAGCGGTCTGCCGCGGCGTAGCCCGGTGGGTGGGGGGAACGTGACGGACATGAATCTTCCTTTCGAGAGAACGGGCTGCTGAGAACGGCTGCCGCCGAACGTGGTGGAGGACTCGGTAGCGCCGGCCGCAAGTGCCGCACTAGCCCCTATGCCGCCCGCGGCGGCAGTGATGCATCAGTCTCTTCGGAGAGGTGACGCTCGCGGTCGGAGTGTCCGTGGCGGTGTTCCCGAGGCCACTCCGGTTGCGCTGCCGCACACCGGAGAGCCCGCAGACGGAGCGCACCGGTGGTTTGACCAGGTCAATCCTGTTCCTCTGGATCACGGAACAACTCCTGGGAGAATGTGAGCGCTCACAGCGAGGTAGGTACAGGCGATCGGATTCACGAGAACCGGGCTGGCGAGTGCCGGAATGAGACTGACACATGCTCGGTCCGAACCTCAAGAGGCGTGCATGCGGGGCTTCTCCTCTTCTCGTTCGGGTGAGCCTGGAGGGGAGTTCCTGGTTGCTCCCTGCGGGCCACCGCGGGCCGTCCGCCGCAGCCGAAGGCGCACAGAGCTGTGGCGCGGTCACAGGCCAGAGCGCAGGCAATCCGCTGGCAGAGCAATCGGCCGGTCAGGTCGGATGATGTCTTGACTGGTGCATCTGTGAGCGCTAACACTTACGCCATCACGGATCGGAGAGCCATGTCGCACACCGCAGAGACCCCTCATCGGGAGCCTCGCCGCCGGGCCCCCACGATGGCAGACGTCGCGCAGGCGGCAGGCGTGCCGTCCTGATGGTGTCCCGGTTGGACGCGGCTCGACCTAGCCGTGACGGTGAGCGCCAGGTGATCGAACCGGGCTGATCGTCCGACGCTGCGGCGCGGCGTCCTGACCGGATGCCTGCCGTCGGCGACCGGGCGGGCGTTGGCTGCCGCGGTCGAGGACGGGGCTGAGCTGGGCAGTGTGACGACCCTGCTGGACCCGGGGGGGGGGGGGGGGGGGGGGGGGGGGGGGGGGGGGGGGGGGGGGGGGGGGGGGGGGGGGGGGGGGGGGGGGGGGGGGGNCCCCCCCCCCCCCCCCCCCCCCCCCCCCCCCCCCCCCCCCCCCCCCCCCCCCAGCGGCATACCCACGTAACACCTCGACCCTTCGGAGACCGATGTCCGACGTATTCTGCTCACCTGCGGGGACTCTCGCCGACGGCCGCACCGTCCACCGCTGGCGGCTCGCCGCCGGCGCGGTCCGCGCCGACGTGCTCACTCTCGGAGCAAGCCTTCACGCGCTGAGCTTTCCCGACCGCACGGGACAGTCGGCTGACGTGGTGCTGACGCCGGACGCCGTTCAGGACAAGCTCACCGTGGCGCGCTACCTCGGTGCCACGGTGGGCCGCTATGCCAACCGCATCGCGCATGGTTTGGTGCCAGGTCCCGACGGCCCCGTTCAGCTGAGCGTCAACGAGAACGGCCATACACTCCACGGCGGCCCCGACGGCTTCGACCTGCGCATATGGGACGCCAGTCCTTTCCGGGCCGCGGATGGCGTGGGCGTCGCGCTGACCCTGGCCAGCCCGGCAGGCGATCAGGGCTTCCCCGGCAACGTCGAAGTCACGGTGCGCTACAGCCTCAGCGGAGCAGGGGAATTGCGGCTCGACTACTCGGCCTCGACGGACGCGGCGACACCGTTCGGCCTCACCAATCACGCGTACTGGAACCTTTCCGGCAGCAGGCGGAGTACGGTGCATGACCACGAGTTGTACGTCGCGGCCGACTCCTACACGCCGGTCGACTCCGCACTCATCCCGCTGCCCGGTCCGCCGCAGGCGGTCGCTGGCACTCCCTTCGATCTCACCGGTCCGTGTCGGCTGGGCCTGATCCTCGATCGTTGCGATGACGAGCAACTCGCCCTCGCCGGGGGCGGCTACGACCACAACTGGGTCCTGCGAGGCGAGTGCGGTGAGCTGCGCCTGGCGGCGGTGCTCAGCCATCCTGCGACGGGCCGGGTGATCGAGTGCCTCACCACCGAGCCGGGACTGCAGGTGTACACGGCCAACACGCCATCCGCCCCGGCCGCGGCGGGGCAGGGCTTCGGCGAAGCCCCGGGATCCCATCCGCTGCGGCGGCACACCGGCGTCGCACTGGAGACCCAGCACTTCCCCAACTCGCCCCGGCGGCCGGACTATCCGCCCACATGGCTGCGCCCGGGGCATCCCTACCGGTCGACGACGATCTACCGGACGGGCGCTGTGGGATGACGGGGTGCGCTCCCTCCGGGGAGCGTCGGCCCGTGCGCCGGGCATGTGCCCGAGACCGCCCGGCCACCGGAAGGGAGGGAATCCGCGCGATGCATTGACGCCACTCACTCGGCGACCTAGAGTGCCCGAAACGTTTGTGAAACATTCGGAAGTTTCGGCGCACTCGTGTGTCTCCCAGAGTCGCATCGCACAAGCGGATGGGGCGAGATGGATGTTAACGCTCACTGAACCGCAGGTCAGCCGCACTCAGGTCGGCCGCAATAATCGGTGTGACGTTGCCTCGGTCGGCCCGGTGAGGCTCGTGAGCCGCTTCTTCGCGCGGAAGAGTGTACGTCGGCATCTGTCCGTGCCGCCTACTGCGCTGACGGCCCGTCCGCCCCCTGGCGTGTTAGCGCTAACTCGCGGTCTTCCCTGGAGGTGACAGGGAGCGGCCCGCGCCCAGGAGGTCTGGCGTGCCGGCCGCCGTACGGGCATCGCTTCGGCGGATGCCTCCCCCCACACAAAGGAGAAATCCTACAATGTCATGGTTCAAGAGAGAGTACGGCGGCAGAAGTGCTGTGGCCGCGATCACCGGATTAGCAGCCAGTGCGGCACTGGCCGTCGTCGGTATGGGCACGTTCGCCACTCATGCTGCGGCGGCGGGTTCGCTGGGGTCGGCTGCTGCGCAGTCGGGCCGGTATTTCGGTACGGCGGTGCCGGCGGGCAAGCTCGGCACCTCNCTCATGCTGCGGCGGCGGGTTCGCTGGGGTCGGCTGCTGCGCAGTCGGGCCGGTATTTCGGTACGGCGGTGCCGGCGGGCAAGCTCGGCACCTCGGCGTACTCCACCATCCTCGACCGGGAATTCAACATGATCACCCCGGAGAACGAGATGAAGTGGGACACCACCGAGCCGTCCCGCGGGAACTTCAACTTCGGTCCCGCGGACCAGATCGTCAGTCATGCCCAGGCCCACGGCCAGCGCATGCGCGGCCACACCCTGGTCTGGCACAACCAGCTGCCCTCCTGGGTCTCGAACCTGTCCGCATCCGACCTGCAGTCCGCGATGGACAACCACATCACGCAGGAGATGACCCACTTCAAGGGCAAGATCTACGCCTGGGACGTGGTCAACGAGGCCTTCGCCGACGGCGGCAGCGGCCAGCACCGCAGCTCGCCCTTCCAGGACAAGCTCGGCAACGGCTTCATCGAGCACGCCTTCCGCACCGCCCGCTCCGTCGATGCCAACGCCAAACTCTGCTACAACGACTACAACATCGAGAACTGGTCGGACGCCAAGACCCAGGGCGTCTACAACATGGTCAAGGACTTCAAGTCCCGCGGCGTCCCCATCGACTGCGTCGGCTTCCAGAGCCACTTCGGCAACGGCGGACCCCCCTCCAGCTTCCAGACCACCCTCAGCAACTTCGCCGCCCTCGGCGTCGACGTCCAGATCACCGAACTCGACATCGCCCAAGCCGGCACCACCCAGTACACCAACACCGTCCAAGCCTGCCTCAACGTCGCCCGCTGCACCGGCATCACCGTCTGGGGCATCCGCGACAGCGACTCCTGGCGCTCCGGCGACAACCCCCTGCTCTTCGACAGCAACGGCAACGCCAAACCCGCCTACACCTCCGTCCTCAACACACTCAACTCCGCCNGGCGACAACCCCCTGCTCTTCGACAGCAACGGCAACGCCAAACCCGCCTACACCTCCGTCCTCAACACACTCAACTCCGCCGGCTCGACCTCGCCGCCGACCTCGCCGACCACACCGCCGAGCAGTGGCAGCACCAGGGCGATCAAGGGTGCCGGCTCAGGACGCTGCGTGGACGTGCCCAACTCCACCACCACAGACGGCACCCAGGTGCAGCTGTGGGACTGCTCCGGCAACAGCAACCAGCAGTGGACCTACACCTCCGACAGCGAGCTGAGGGTCCTGGGGAGCAAATGCCTGGACGCGGCCGGAACCGGTAACGGCGTCAAGGTGCAGATCTACTCCTGCTGGGGCGGCGACAACCAGAAGTGGCGCGTCAACTCCGACGGAACCATCGTCGGGGTCCAGTCCGGGCTGTGCCTGGATGCGAACGGCGCCGCCACCGCCAACGGGACGCTGATCCAACTGTGGACCTGCAACGGGGGCAGCAACCAGAAGTGGAGCTGAACCAGCCGCGGTAGTGCCGCCGCCCCCGGCCTCGTCGCAGGACGGGGGCGGCGTACCGGGATCGTCCCGGCAGACCGCTGTCAGCAGCGCCTGCTCACCTCATGACGTCCTGGACGGACTCCGGAGCGGCAAGCTCCGGTCGCCGGGGAAGCCCTCCGCACTCCCCGGCACACCCACCGCGTAAGCGCCTGCGGCGACAGCCGTCCGCAGCCGCTCCAACGCGGGCCTGCCGACCAGGAGTTCTGCCAGGTATCCGGCGACGGACGCGTCGCCGGCGCCGACCGGGTCGACGACCTCGACGGGCAGAGCGTCGAGCCGCTGGCCAGTGCCCTCGATATGTGCCGTGCAGCCCCGCACCCCGTCCTTGACGACTGCCTGAGCAGGCCCCAGCGCGGCCGGCCCTTCCGCCAGGGCGGCGGCCGAGGACCCGCCGTCCGCGCCGAGCACCGGCTGCGCCTCCTCCACGCCCGCGAACACCACGTCTGCGAGCGCGACGGGACGCCGAGGCGTGGGGCCGGCTGTCTCAGGGCTCCGCAGCTTGCGGCGGTAGTTGACGTCGACGCTGACCGGTACCCCGGCAGCCCGGGCCCGGTCGACGGCGCCGAACACCGTGTCGCGGGCCGAGAGGGACAGCGCGGCCGTGGCCTGTCCAGGTGACGGGCACTCCCAGCCGGGACTCTCCGATGGCGACGTTGCTCCCGGCGCCTCCGATGCCGTAGGTGAAGGTGCCGGCGTACTCCAGGGAGCCGATCTCGACTGCGGTGACCAGGACGGAACCCGCCTGCGGCTCAGCCGAACACGCGGCGCTGGATCTCGCGGCGGTAGTCCTCCAGGGTCTGGTCCAAGTGGACGGCGGCCGCCCGCGCAG
>NZ_JAJSYW010000294.1:0-5285 GCF_036815005.1 Streptomyces sp. IBSBF 2435
GGGAAAGAGGGGTTTCGCGGGGACGGAGTGGGACCCGGGGGTCGCGTGCCGCGATGGCATGTGGCAGGCTTGGCCATATGTCTAGACCAATCTTCGAGGTGATCGCCCTCGGCGCGGACGATGCCGTAGCGGCCCAGGACGGCGGCGCCGATCGCCTCGAACTGGTCACCGATATGGCCGCGGACGGCCTGACCCCGTCGCGGGCGACGTTCGGCGCGATCCGCGCTGCCGTCGACATCCCGCTGCGCGTGATGCTGAGGCTCTCGGACGGCTTCACCACGGGCGGCGCCCGCCAGCTGGACGAACTGTGCGAGGCGGCGCAGGGCCTGCGCGCCGAGGGCGCCACGGAATTCGTGCTCGGCTTCCTCGACCCGCGCGGCTCGGCGGACCTCGACGCCGTACACGCCCTGGTGGACGTGCTCGACGGGTGCCGCTGGACCTTCCACCGGGCGATCGACCGGGCCGCGGACCGGGACGCCGTGCGGTTGCAGCTCGCCGGGCTGCCCGGGCTCGACACGTATCTGACCGCCGGGTCCGCCGACGGCGTCGGCGCCGGGATGGCGGTGCTGTGCGCGGAAGCCGCGCGCGGCGGCGAACCGGGATACGAGCCGCGGCTGCTGGTCGGCGGCGGGCTGCTGCTCGACCACGTACCGGAGCTGCGGGCCGCCGGGCTCGACGCCTTCCACGTCGGCGGCGCGGTACGGGCCGGCGGCTGGGCGGGTCCCGTGGACGTCGAAGCGGTCCGCACCTGGCGCAACGTCCTGGACACGCCCGTCGCGGTGGGCTGACCGCGGCCGCGCGCGTGCCGTACCCGACGCGGCCGGGACCCGCCGGGTACGGGGCGAGCTGGAGGCGGGCACGCGGCCATCCCCACCTCGCACTTCGCCTTCGAGGAGCGGCGGATCACCGCCGCCCCGAACGCGCCGGCGCCCGGCGCGGGCACGACCGGGCGGCTGCTCTGACCGCCCGCGCGCCGACGCGGGCGGTCAGTCCGCCAGCGCCGCCGGCAGCGGCCGCGCGTGCAGCACCGCCAGGCCCGACACTGCACGGGTCAGGGCGACATAGAGGCGGCGCAGGCCGGTGCGCGCGTCGGGTTCGGCGGCCACGATCTCCGCGGGCTCGTCGAGCACCACGTAGTCGTATTCGAGGCCCTTGGCGAGCGACGCGGGCACCAGAGTCAGCCGGGCCTCGGTCGAGGTCTCGGCGCCCGGCGCGAGGTAGGGCAGCCCCGCCTCGGCCAGCGCCGCGCCCAGCGCCGCGATCCTCGGGTCCGCCGCGATCAGTCCGATCGACCCCTCGTGCCGCAGCGCGTCCCGGCACGCCGCGACCACCGCCGCGTCCAACTCGCCCTCCGCTACCGCCCGTACGCCGAAGTCGCCGCCCGCCTCACGTACCGAGGTGGCCGGGGCCAGGTCGGGGGCGATCTGCGGCAGCAGCCGGGAGGCGTAGGCGATGACCTCGCGCGGCACACGGAAGCCCCGGGTCAACTCCTCGATCCTGGCGTCCGGTTTGCCGAGGTGGCGCAGCGCCTCGGCCCAACTGGCGGTCGCCCACGGCGTCGTGCCCTGCGCGATGTCGCCGAGTACGGTCGCCGAGCCGGTCGAGCAGCGCCGCCCGACCGCCCGGTACTGCATCGGCGACAGGTCCTGCGCCTCGTCCAGCACCACATGGCCGAGCGACGCGGTGCGCTGCACCAGGTCCCGCGCCTCGTCGATCAGTACGGCGTCGGCCGCCGACCACTTCGCCGACGCCAGCCCGCGCGCGGGCTTCTCCCACAGGATCGCCTTCTGTTCTTCCGCGTCGAGCAGCCCCTCGGCGGACGCGGCAAGGAAGTCCGGATCCGACAGCAGCCGCAGCACCAGCTTCGCCGGATCGACCGGCGGCCAGCACGCCTTGACGGCCGCTTTCACCGCGGCGTTGCGGGCCACCGCGTCCTGCACCCGGTCGTCCGGCGCCTCGCCCGCCCGCTCCATCTGGACCAGCACCGCGTGCGCGATCCGCTGCGGCAGCGCGTCGTGCGCGGCGCCGTAGCGGATGTCGCGGCCGGCCAGCTCCCGGACGATCTCCTCCAGTTCGTGGGCCGGCACCCGCCAGCGCCGCGACCCGCGCACCACCATCACCGGTTCGGTGGGCATCCGGATGCCGGAGCGCACCGCCCGGCGCAGCACCTCCGCCATCCGGGCGTCGCCCTTGACGCGGGCGGTGTCCGCCGAGTCGGCGCCGCGCAGCGGCACATGGGCCACCAGGCCGTCCACCGTGGCCTGCTTGACCTGGAGTTCGCCCAGCGCGGGCAGCACCTGCTCGATGTACTGCAGGAAGGAGGCGTTCGGCCCGATCACCAGCGTGCCGGTACGGGCGAGGCGTTCACGGTGCGCGTACAGCAGGTACGCCACCCGGTGCAGGCCGACCGCCGTCTTCCCGGTGCCCGGCGCACCCTGCACGCACACCGTGCCCGCGACCCCGGCCCGGACGATCTCGTCCTGCTCGGGCTGGATCGTCGCGACGATGTCCCGCATCGGGCCGACGCGGGGCCGTTCGATCTCGGTCTGGAGCAGCTTGCTCGCGGTGTCGGCCTCCGCCGGGTCGGACAGGTGCTCGTCCTCGTACGCGGTCAGCTCGCCGCCGGTGTAGCCGAAGCGGCGGCGCAGCCGTACATCCATCGGCTCGGCGCGCGAGGCGCGGTAGAACGGCTGGGAGACCGGCGCCCGCCAGTCGATCACCATCGGGTCGCCGTGGGCGTCGTGCACATGGCGGCGCCCGATGTAGAAGCTCTCGCCCGCCTGCCGCCCACCGCCGCCCGCATCCGGGCTGCCGGGCGCCGCCCCGCTCGACACCACCCCGGAGGCCGGATCCGTGCCGGGCGCGCGGCCGTAGTCGAGGCGGCCGAAGAACAGCGGGGTGTGGGCGAGGTCGGCGAGCGCCTTGATGCGGACGTCGATCTCGGCGGCGAGGATCTTGGCGTTGACCCAGTTGCCGGTGACATCGCTGATGTCGAGCGCCTCGACGTCCTCCCGCATGGCGCGCAGCGCGGCCCGGGACGACGACAGATGGTCGCGCTCCCGCTGGAGGGGATCGGGCGAATGGTCCTGGATCTGGGCGTGCGAGGGCACGGCTTTGCCTCCGGCTGGTGTACGTACGTGACGAGGCCGACCGGTTTCCGTCCGGCCGGCGGCACTCCCGTCCGGGAGGCGGCAAGACGCGCGATCCTACGCCTCGGCCGCGGGAGGCGCGAACGGATTTCACCCCGGGGGAGACTCAGGGGCGACCCCGATACCGGGTAGGGGTCGGGGCTCCGACCGGGGGCTGAACCCCTGGGGAAAGATGTACGCCCTCAGCCGGACGTCGCCCGGATGCCTGATTTCGTACCGTTGAGACATGGCCTCCACCACTCTTGCCCCAGGTCCGGCCGCCCACGGTGCCACCGTGCTCGGCGCCCTTCCGGAACACCCGCGCCACCGCCTCGGCAGCGCCCTGCGCGCGGTCCGCGTCTTCGCCGTCACGGCGGTGGAGGTGGTGCTGCTCGGCAGCGAGGCCAAGCCGCACTGACCCGGCCGGCCCCGTCCCCGTACCGGCTAGCCGTCCTCGCCCGCGCCGGTCAGGAGATCGTCCGCGTCCACGATCCGGTAGGCGTAGCCCTGCTCCGCCAGGAAGCGCTGGCGGTGGGCCGCGAAGTCCTGGTCGATCGTGTCCCGGGCGACGACCGAGTAGAAGCGGGCCTCGTGCCCGTCCGCCTTCGGCCGCAGCACCCGGCCGAGCCGCTGTGCCTCCTCCTGGCGGGAGCCGAAGGTGCCCGAGACCTGGATCGCGACCGTCGCCTCAGGCAGGTCGATCGAGAAGTTCGCCACCTTCGACACCACGAGCACCGACAGCTCGCCCTGCCGGAAGGCCTCGAACAGCTTCTCCCGCTGCGAATTCGGCGTCTCGCCCTTGATCACCGGGGCGTTCAGATGCTCGCCCAGCTCGTCCAGCTGGTCGATGTACTGCCCGATGACCAGCGTCTGCTCCCCGGCGTGCTTGGCCACCAGCGCCTCGGTGACCTTGCGCTTGGTCGCCGTCGTCGCGCAGTAGCGGTACTTCTCCTCCGTCTCGGCGGTCGCGTACGCCAGCCGCTCGGCGTCGGTGAGGTTGACCCGGACCTCGACGCAGTCGGCGGGCGCGATGTAGCCCTGCGCCTCGATCTCCTTCCAGGGCGCGTCGAAACGCTTCGGGCCGATGAGGGAGAAGACGTCCGACTCGCGGCCGTCCTCCCGGACCAGGGTCGCGGTCAGCCCGAGGCGGCGCCTGGCCTGGAGGTCGGCGGTGAACTTGAACACCGGCGCGGGCAGCAGGTGCACCTCGTCGTAGACGATCAGGCCCCAGTCGCGGGAGTCGAACAGCTCCAGGTGCGGGTAGACGCCCTTCCGCCGGGTCGTCAGCACCTGGTAGGTGGCGATGGTGACCGGGCGGATCTCCTTGCGCGTACCGCTGTACTCGCCGATCTCCTCCTCGGTGAGCGACGTCCGCTTGACCAGTTCGTGCTTCCACTGCCGGGCCGAGACCGTGTTCGTCACCAGGATCAGCGTGGTCGCCTTCGCCTCGGCCATCGCGCCCGCGCCGACCAGCGTCTTGCCCGCGCCGCACGGCAGCACGACCACGCCGGAACCGCCGTGCCAGAAGCCCTCCACCGCCTGCTTCTGGTAGGGCCGCAGCGCCCAGCCGTCCTCGGCCAGCTCGATCGGGTGCGCCTCGCCGTCCACGTAGCCGGCGAAGTCCTCGGCCGGCCAGCCCAGCTTGAGCAGCACCTGCTTGATCTGGCCGCGCTCCGAGGGGTGCACGGCGACCGTGTCCTGGTCGATCCGGGCGCCGATCAGCGGCTGGACCCGCTTCGAGCGCAGGATCTCCTCCAGCACCGGCCGGTCGGTGCTGGTCAGCACCAGCCCGTGCGCCGGGTCCTTGCTCAGCCGCAGCCGCCCGTAGCGGTCCATCGTCTCGGCGACGTCGACCAGCAGCGCGTGCGGCACCGGGTAGCGGGAGTACTCGACGAGCGCGTTCACGACCTGCTCGGCGTCGTGCCCGGCCGCCCTGGCGTTCCACAGGCCGAGCGGGGTGAGGCGGTAGGTGTGGATGTGCTCGGGGGCGCGTTCGAGCTCTGCGAACGGGGCGATGGCGCGGCGGCAGGCGTCGGCCTGCTCGTGGTCGACCTCAAGCAGGAGGGTCTTGTCGCTCTGGACGATCAGGCATGACACGCGGGTTACCTCCGGGCGGGCCGGGTGAGGGCGAACAGACGATTGTACGTCGGGCGGGTG
>NZ_JAJSYW010000295.1:0-5184 GCF_036815005.1 Streptomyces sp. IBSBF 2435
GGCATTGGCGGGTTGGGTGCGGGCCAGGAGAAAATGCTTTCAACACGTTATTTCAGTGCATTATCAGCCACGAGCGGCACGCGGCCTGTGCCGGTGTGCGAGTGCTTCGTACGAGGCGGCGAGCGCGGGCGCGGCCGATTCGTACGTGCGCTGGGCGACCCCCACGAACAGGCAGTCCACCAGCAGGAGCTGGCCGGTCCTGCTGGACATCGCGGCCGGCCGCAGCTCGCTCTCGCGCGAGCTGGAGCTGGTCAGCACGATGTCGGCCCACTGGGTGACGGGGCCGTCCGGGCGACCGCTGACCGCGATGGTGGTCGCGCCCCGGTCGAAGGCGGCCCGCAGCGGCTCGATCACGTCGTGCGTGCTGCCCGAGTGGGTGATCGCGATCGCGACGTCGCCGGGCCGCAGCTGTACGGCGTTGGTCACCGCCAGGTGCGGGTCGGTGTGCGCGTGCGCGATCAGCCCGATCCGCAGCAGCTTCTGCGCCAGGTCCTGGCCGACGAGGCCGGACGCGGCGATCCCGTACACATCCGTCCTGCGCGCGCCGGCCAGCGCGGTCACCGCCGCCTCCAGCTGCGCCATGTCCAGCTGGGCGGCGGTGTCGGCAAGGGCCTGCTGTTCCTCCAGGGCGAGTTTGGCGACGACGTCGGCGAGCGGGTCGTCCACCGCGATGTCCGCGGTCACCACGGGCGGCGCCCCCGCGGCCTGCTGGGCGGCGAGCGCGGCCAGCGCCAGCCGCAGGTCGCGGTAGCCGGGATAGCCCAGCAGCCGGGCGGTGCGCACGACGGTGGCCTCGCTGGTGCCCGTACGGATCGCGAGCGCGGTCACGGTCTGCTGGGCGCAGCCGGCCGGATCGCCCGCGACGGCTTCCGCGACCCGCTGCATCGAGCGGGTCATGGACGGCGCGAGCGTACGGACCTTGGCGGCGAGCGCCCCCGGGTCGGGGGGTGCGACGGGTATGACGGGCGCGTCCGCGGCGCCGCGGAGGGGGCGGGCGCCCGGAGGGAAATTTTCCTTCACGCTGTGGGTCACTTGATGAAAGGTATTTTCATGCCACGGGCATCGTCAAGGGACTTTTCGGCGCCCTGCGGCCCCCGGACGTCCTGTTTCGCGGCGCTGCGGGTCCCGCCGGGCCCCTGGGACAATGGACCTCATGGAAGAACCCGCAGAGGCGGTGCTGCACACCGCCCGTGCCCTCGTACTGGCCGACCTCACCGCCCGCGACGTCGCGGGCCCCGCCGTCGTCTCCCTGGTCGAGGACGCGGTCGCCGACCGCCGCTGGTGGCTCGACCAGTGGCCGGACGGCGCCGACTTCGTACCCGGACTGGTCGCCCAGGACGTCCAGGACGCCCTGCTGGAGACGTACGGCCGCTGGCCGCTGTGCCCGTACTGCGAGGAGCCGCACGCGCTGGCCGTCGAGCCCGAGCTGGGCGCGGACCCGCACTGGGTGTGCGAGGCCATCGGCGAGGCGGTCGCGCCGGTCGGCGGTCTCGGCGGGCAGGCCGGCGGTCTCGGCGGCCAGGGCCGCGGGGCGGCCGGGTGACCGTCTACCTCGACCCGCCGACCTGGCCGGGCCACGGCCGCCTGTGGTCCCACCTGGTCAGCGACGCCTCCTACGCCGAGCTGCACACCTTCGCCGCCCGCCTCGGCGCCCCGCCCCGCGCCTTCGAGCGCGACCACTACGACATACCGGCCGAGCGCTACGCCGACGCGGTGCGGCTCGGCGCCGTCGAGATCGGCAGCAGGGAACTGGTCAGGCGGCTGACGGAGGCGGGCCTGCGGCGCCGCAAGTACGCGCCGGGCCGCGCCGCCGGCTGACCGCGCCGGGGGCGGTCAGGCCTCCAGCAGCTCCAGTTCGGTCGTGAGGTTGCGGCGGGCGGTGCGCTCCCAGCGCTCCTGGCCGTACGGGGTGCGGAAGAGGTGGGGGAGGGCCAGCAGCTGGCGCAGGACGCCCGCACGTCCCGCGCGGAAGTCCGGGTCGGGCACGAAGGCGTACTCCTCGCGGACGGCGGCGGCGTAGGCCGCGTAGGAGGCCGGGTCGCCGGCCAGCACGGCGAGGTCGGCGTCGCAGAGCACCTCGCCGTCGGCGTCGCCGGGCGCGGGGTCGTGGGTGATCGTGAGGCGGACCAGCCGGACGACCTCGTCCGTACGGTCGGCGGTGACGCCCGCCTCGCGCAGGGCCCGGCGGGCGAGGTCGGCGCTGCGCTCCTCGTTCTCGCTGCGGTCGGGGCGGTAGACGGCGTCGTGGAACCAGGCGGCCAGCGCGACCGTGTCGGGGTCGTCGGCGTAGGCGGTCAACTCGGTGGCGCGGGCCAGCACGTCGCCCAGGTGGTCGAGCGTGTGGTACCGCCGCTGCGGTTCGCCCCAGCGTTCCAGCAGGTCGCGCCCGTACGGCACCGGGTCGGGGGCGTCGTCGGGGGCTGCGCTCTGGCAGCGGCGCAGCAGCTCGGTCCACTCGGCGAGCAGGGCGTCGTAGCGGTGGTGGGCGGCGGCCCTGGTGTGAGGCATGCGGGCCATTGTGGCGGAATGGTGAAAGCGGCCCAGGTGCGGGGTGTCCGGCGCGGCGTCACGGTCGCCGGGCGGCCCCGGCTGTTACGGCACGAGCGTGCGCTCCAGCCGCCGCAGCGCCACCACCAGGGCCGCGGACCCGAACGCCAGCAGATAGAGCGCGGCGAAGCCGACCCCGGCGTCCATGACGCCGAGTGACGGCTCCCGGATCAGCTCGATGCTCTGGTACAGCGGCAGGCACTCCACCGCGATCTGCACCGGACGGGCGTACACGCCCAGCGGGTAGAAGGTCGTCGCGAACAGGAACATCGGCAGCATCACCAGCTGGATCAGCTGGAAGTCCTGCCAGCTGCGGACGTACGTGACGACCGCCAGGCCCGTCGCGGCGAAGGCGAAGGCGATCAGCAGCGCGCCCGGCAGGATCAGCAGCGCCCACAGCGAGTGCACCAGGCCGAAGGCGGCCACGGCCGCGCCGAAGACGACCGTGACGGCGGTGCCGCGCAGCAGCGCCCAGGCGACCTCGCCGAGCGCGACATCGCGGATCCGCAGCGGGGTGGCGAGGACCGAGTCGTAGGTGTGCAGCATCCTGAGCTTGCCGTAGATGTTGAACGTCGTCTCGTTCATGGCGCCGTTCATCGCCGCGGTGGCCAGCAGCGCGGGCGCGACGAAGTCGACGTAGCCGACCGACGGGTCGCCGAGCCCCGGGACATGGCCGACGAGCGCGCCGATGCCCAGGCCCATCGACAGCAGGTACAGCACCGGTTCGAAGATCTCGGCCAGCAGCAGGTACCAGGTGTGGCGGTAGATGACGAGGTTGCGCTCGACCAGGGCGGCGGGACCTGCCACGGCCGGGGAACTCCACAACGCGCTGAGCACGGCGGTCCTTTCAGCGGTTCAGCCGCCGGACGTACGCCCGGCGGGCCGCCCACACTCCGGCGGCGGTCAGTGCGAGCAGATAGCCGATGTGCACGGCGGTGGCCCCCGGTTGCGCGTCGCCCAGGGCGACCGCCCGGGTCAGCGCCACGCCCTGGTAGAGCGGCGTGCAGGCGGCCACCGCCCGCAGCCAGTGCGGGAGTTGACCGATGGGGAAGAAGGTGCCGGAGAACATGTAGAGCGGCATCACCACGAAGCGGTAGAGCCCGTTGAGGCGGCTCTGCCGGTCCACGGTCACCGCCCAGGCCATCAGCGGGGCCGCGAAGGCCGTACCGGTCAGCAGGACCGGTCCGGCGGCGAGGGCCGCCCGTGCCGGGCCGACCACCCCGAAGGCCACGACCACCGCCAGGAAGAGCACCCCGCTGAGCAGGACCCGGAAGGCCACGAAGAGCAGATGCCCGGCCAGGATGTCGGCGGGGCGCATCGGAGTGGCCGCGGCGGCCGGGTAGTTGCCGCGGCTGCGGGACGACTGGAAGACGGGGAAGGCGCCTTCGATGAAGCCGTTCTGCATCGCGGAGGCTGCGAGCAGGCCCGGGGCGAGGAAGTCCAGGTAAGGCGTCCCCGCGAGGTGGCCGCTGTGGTTGGCGTCCACCAGCTTGCCCAGGCCCGCGCCCATCGCGGCCAGGAAGAGCAGCGGGTTGGCCACGCTCATCACCACGGTGCCGCGCCAGACGCGGCGGTAGCGGCGCATCCAGTAGCCGAACTCCCGCAGCGCGGGCACCCGGGCGACCAATGTGTCGAGCTGTGCGGTGGCGGCGGTCGTCATCTCAGTCCACCAGCGTCCGGCCGGTGAGGGTGAGGAAGACGTCCTCAAGGCCGGCCCGCCGCACCAGCGCGGTCAGCGGCTCGACTCCGCCGCGGTGCACGGCGGCGAGCGCGTCCTCGCCGTCGTCGGCGTAGACCAGCAGCCGGTCGGGCAGCGCTTCGAGGCGGTCGCCGATGCCGCCGAGCCGTGCGGCGACGTCCTGCTGGCGGTCGGGCGGGAAGCGCAGCTCCAGCACCTCGCGGGTGCAGTGCCGGGCTATCAGCTCCGCCGGGCTGCCCTCCGCGACGATCCGCCCGTGGTCCATCACCACGATCCGGTCGCACAACTGCTCGGCCTCGTCCATGTAGTGCGTGGTCAGCAGCAGCGTCACGCCCTGCTGCTTGAGCCGGAAGAGCCGCTCCCAGAGCAGATGCCTGGCCTGCGGGTCGAGCCCGGTCGTCGGCTCGTCGAGCAGCAGGATGTCCGGCCTGTTGATGAGCGAGCGGGCGATCGTCAGCCGCCGCCGCATCCCGCCCGACAGCGCCTCCACCTGCTCGTCCGCCTTGTCCGCGAGCCGAGCGAAGTCCAGCAGCTGTGCGGCGCGTTCGCGGATGACGGCGCGCGGAAAGCCGAAGTAGCGCCCGTAGACGAGCAGGTTCTCGCGGACGGTCAGCTCCGTGTCGAGCGTGTCGTCCTGCGGTACGGAGCCGAGGCGGGCGCGGATCGCGGGGCCGTCGGCGGCCGGGTCCATGCCCAGCACGCGCAGCCAGCCGCCCGACACCGGGGAGACGGCGGCGATCATGCGCATCGTCGTGGACTTTCCGGCGCCGTTCGGGCCGAGGAAGCCGAAGGCCTCGCCGCGGTGGACGGTGAAGTCGATGCCGGCGACGGCTTCGGTCGGGGCGCCGGCGCCCCGCGGGGTGTGCACCTTGCGCAGGCCGGCCGCCTCGATCAACGGGCCGCCGTCCGCGCCCTCCTGCCCCCTCGCGCCCTGCGGC
>NZ_JAJSYW010000296.1:0-5140 GCF_036815005.1 Streptomyces sp. IBSBF 2435
GGGAAAGGCGCACCCCGGACGCAGCGACAGCCCCAGGCCCGCGCCAGCCGAAGGGGGCGTCAGGTAAGCCTCGGGTTCACAGCGACAAGCGTTTTGCCCACGTTGCGCCCCGCCTGCATCGCAGCAAGCGCGTCAGCCGCGCGGGACAACGGCACCTCCGCCGTGACGTCCAGCCGGATCGCGCCCGACGCGAGCAGGGCGAAGGCGGACAGCGCGTGGCCGCGAAGGGTGCGGGGGGCGCGGCGGGCGAGGTCGCCGATGTTGTAGCCGGTCAGGGAGCGGTTGCTCTTCCAGAACGGCAGCACGGGCAGCGTGAGGTCGGGCTGCCGCGCCGCCTCCCCGTAGACGGCCAGCCGCCCGAACGGCGCCAGCAGGGCCAGGCTGGCCAGCCGGGTCCTGCCGCCGACCGGGTCGAGGACGACATCGAGGTCGCGCAGCCGGTCGGCGAAGGTGTCCCTGAGGTGGATCGCGTCGTAGCCGAACCGCTTGGCGTACACCGCCTTCTCCGCCGACCCCACCGTCCCGTAGACCGCGGTGGCGCCCAGCGCGCGGGCGATCTGCGCGGCGGCCGAGCCGACGCCGCCGGCCGCCGCGTGGATGAGGACGGTGTCACCGGCCCGCAGCCTGGCCGCTCCGGTCAGTACCCCGTAGGCGGTGGTGAGGACGAGGGCCGCGCCGCCGCCGTCCCGCAGCGATATCCCGTCCAGCGGGAAGACGAACTCGGCGGGCGCCACGGCGTATTCGGCATAACCGCCGCCGTCCGGCAGATACGCGGCGACCGGGTCGCCGACCGCGAGGCCGCCGACTCCCGGCCCGACGGCGGCGATCCGGCCCGACACCTCAAGCCCCGGCACATCGATGTGGCGCGGCCCCTGCGGCGGGCCGAAGTCGCCCAGCACGTGCTGGAGTTCGCCGTAATTGACGCCGGCGTACGCGACCCGGACCAGCACCTGCCCGGCGCCTGGCACGGGAGCCGCCAGCTCCACCTGCCGCAGCACCTCGGGGCCGCCGTTGACGTCGAATCCGACCGCGTGCACGCGCACTCCTCTCCCTGGCCGCCGCAACGACATCGCGGCGCCCACCCGGCTGCCGGGCGCAACCTTGCCCAGGGCAACCGTATTCCCCATCCCCCCGTCGATGCTGGAATGCTGAGCGGGTCAGTCGGACACGGGGGAGCGCGGAACGGTGGAGGACAAGGTGCGAGTGGTCATCGCCGAGGATTCGGTACTGCTGCGGGAGGGCCTGACGCGACTGCTCACCGACCGCGGACACGACGTGGTGGCCGGTGTCGGCGACGCCGTGGGGCTGCTCAAGGCGGTCGACGAACTCGCGGGGCGGGGCGCGGCACCCGATGTGGTGGTCGCCGACGTCCGGATGCCGCCCACCCACACGGATGAAGGCGTCCGCGCGGCGGTGCGGCTGCGCCGGGACCACCCCGAGGTGGGGGTACTGGTGCTGTCTCAGTATGTGGAAGAGCAGTATGCGACCGAGCTGCTCGCCGGCAGCAGCCGCGGGGTCGGCTATCTGCTCAAGGACCGGGTCGCCGACGTCCGCGAATTCGTGGATGCCGTGGTCAGGGTGGCCGAGGGGGGTACGGCCCTGGACCCCGAGGTGGTCGCCCAGCTACTCGGCCGCAGCCGCAAGCAGCATGTGCTGGCCAATCTCACTCCGCGAGAACGCGAGGTCCTGGGCCTGATGGCGGAGGGCCGTACGAACTCGGCCGTCGCCAAGCAGCTCGTGGTGAGCGACGGAGCAGTGGAGAAGCACGTCAGCAATATCTTCCTCAAGCTGGGCCTGGCCCCGAGTGATGGGGATCACCGTCGCGTGCTGGCCGTGCTCACCTACCTCAACTCCTGAGGTACGCGGCCTCCACCTGCCCTTTTCGTCCCGCTGAGTGAGACACTGTCCCAGAGGGCGGGACAACAGATCGCACGCGCGGCGTCCAGTTCCCCGGACGTCCGGGGAAGGGCACCCTTACCGCCGTACGATGACCGGTGAGCCGCCGCCTCGAAGGAGGTCCGTTTCAGTGACCAGTCAGGTCAGCAGCCCCATTGCCGCGAGCAACGCGGAAGAGCCGCCCGTCGTCGACGCACTCGGTGAACAGCGCAAACCGGCCAAGGAAACCAGGCAGCTGGACCGGGTGATCATCCGGTTCGCTGGTGATTCCGGTGATGGTATGCAGCTTACGGGTGATCGTTTTACGTCGGAGACGGCGTCGTTCGGTAATGATTTGTCGACGTTGCCGAATTTTCCGGCGGAGATCCGGGCGCCTGCGGGGACGCTGCCGGGGGTGTCGTCGTTCCAGTTGCATTTTGCGGATCATGACATTCTGACGCCGGGGGATGCGCCGGATGTGCTGGTCGCGATGAATCCGGCGGCGTTGCGGGCGAATCTGGGTGATCTGCCGCGGGGTGCGGAGATCATTGTGAATACGGATGAGTTCACGCGGCGGGCGATGGGGAAGGTGGGGTGGGCGGTCAGTCCGCTGGAGGACGGGTCGCTGGCGGGGTTCGCTGTGCACCGGGTGCCGCTGACGACGCTGACGGTGGAGGCGCTGAAGGACTCGGGTCTGGCGCGGAAGGATGCCGAGCGGGCGAAGAACATGTTCGCTCTGGGGCTGCTGTCGTGGATGTACCACCGTCCGACGGAGGGTACCGAGGCGTTTTTGCGGCGGAAGTTCGCGAAGAGGCCCGATATCGCCGAGGCGAATGTGGTGGCGTTCAGGGCGGGGTGGAATTTCGGGGAGACGACGGAGGATTTCGCGGTCTCCTACGAGGTCGCGCCGGCGTCGTCGGCGTTCCCGGCGGGGACGTACCGGAACATCTCGGGGAATCTGGCGCTGTCGTACGGGCTGATCGCGGCGGCGAAGCAGTCGGGGCTGCCGCTGTATCTGGGGTCGTATCCGATCACGCCGGCGTCGGACATCCTGCACGAGCTGTCGCGGCACAAGAATTTCGGGGTGCGGACGTTCCAGGCGGAGGACGAGATCGCGGCGATCGGTGCGGCGCTGGGTGCCGCGTTCGGCGGGTCGCTGGCGGTGACGACGACATCGGGGCCGGGCGTGGCGCTGAAGTCCGAGACGATCGGGCTGGCGGTGAGCCTGGAGCTGCCTTTGCTGGTGGTCGACATCCAGCGGGGCGGGCCGTCGACGGGCCTGCCGACCAAGACCGAGCAGGCCGATCTGCTGCAGGCGATGTACGGCAGGAACGGTGAGGCGCCGGTGCCGGTGATCGCCCCGGCCACCGCTGCGGAGTGCTTCACCGCCGCCCTGGAGGCCGCCCGGATCGCGGTGGCCTACCGCACCCCGGTCTTCCTGCTCTCCGACGGGTACCTCGCCAACGGCTCCGAGCCGTGGCGGATCCCCGACGTGTCGGAGCTGCCGGATCTGCGGGTGGAGTTCGCCTCGGGCCCGAACCACACCACCGCCGGGGGCACGGAGGTGTTCTGGCCGTACCTGCGCGACCCGCAGACCCTCGCACGGCCCTGGGCGGTACCGGGCACCCCCGGCCTGGAGCACCGGATCGGGGGGATCGAGAAGCAGGACGGCACGGGCAACATCTCCTACGACCCGGCCAACCACGACCTGATGGTCCGCACCCGGCAGGCGAAGATCGACAACATCACCGTCCCCGACGTGCAGGTCGACGACCCCTCCGGCACCGCACGCACCCTGGTGGTCGGCTGGGGCTCGACCTACGGGCCCATCACAGCGGCCGTACGGCGGATCCGCACCGGCGGCGGCCGGATCGCGCAGGCCCACCTGCGCCACCTCAACCCCTTCCCCGCCAACCTCGGGGACATCCTGCGCTCCTACGAGCGCGTGATCGTCCCCGAGATGAACCTCGGGCAGCTCGCGCACCTGCTGCGCGCCGAGTACCTGGTCGACGCACAGTCCTACACCCAGGTCACAGGGCTGCCCTTCAAGGCCGAGCAGCTCGCGGCGGCCGTCGCGGCCATCATGGAGGAGGACACCGATGTCTGAGGCACTGGCCCTGGTCCCCAAAGCCACCGCGAAGCAGTCGATGAAGGACTTCAAAACCGACCAGGAAGTCCGCTGGTGCCCCGGCTGCGGCGACTACGCGGTCCTGGCCGCCGTCCAGTCCTTCATGCCCGAACTCGGCCTGGCCCGCGAGAACGTCGTCTTCATCTCCGGCATCGGCTGCTCCTCACGCTTCCCGTACTACATGAACACCTACGGCATGCACTCCATCCACGGGCGCGCCCCCGCGATCGCCACCGGCCTGGCCACCTCCCGCCGCGACCTGTCGGTATGGGTCGTCACCGGCGACGGCGACGCCCTCTCCATCGGCGGGAACCACCTCATCCACGCGCTGCGGCGCAACGTGAACCTCAAGATCCTGCTCTTCAACAACCGCATCTACGGCCTCACCAAGGGCCAGTACTCCCCGACCTCGGAGACCGGGAAGATCACGAAGTCCACGCCGATGGGATCACTCGAAGCACCGTTCAACCCGGTATCGCTGGCCATCGGCGCGGAAGCCGGCTTCGTGGCACGCACGATCGACTCCGACCGCAAGCACCTGCAGTCCGTCCTGCGCGCCGCCGCCGCCCACCCCGGCACCGCACTGGTCGAGATCTACCAGAACTGCAACATCTTCAACGACGGCGCCTTCGACACGCTCAAGGACAACGCCACCGCGGCCGAGGCGGTCATCCGCCTCGAACACGGACAGCCCATCCGCTTCGGCACACCCGCCGCCGACGGACTCGGCTCCAAAGGCGTCATCCGCGACCCCGCCACCGGCGACCTGACCGTCATCGACATCACCCAGACCGGCACCGGCACCGATCAGATCCTGATCCACGACGCGACCGCACCCAACCCGGCCACCGCGTTCGCCCTGTCCCGCCTCGCGGACCCCGACACCCTCCACCACACCCCCATCGGCATCATCCGCAACACCCAACGCCCCGTCTACGACACCGACATGGCCCACCAACTCGACCAAGCCGTCACCCAGCACGGCGAAGGCGACCTCACCACCCTCCTCACCGGCCCCGACACCTGGACCGTCCCCGCCTGACCGGCCACGTGCCGAAGGGGGGGGGGGGGGGGGGGGGCGGGCCGCCCCCCCCCCCCCCCCCCCCCCCCCCCCCCCCCCCCCCCCCCCCCCCCCCC
>NZ_JAJSYW010000297.1:0-5073 GCF_036815005.1 Streptomyces sp. IBSBF 2435
GTCTCTGTGTAAGGGGGTCCCCTGGGGTGCGGGGGTGTGGGGTTCCCCTTCGGTGCCTGCCGGGGGCGCGGGGAGCTGTGCGCTCAGCCGGTCATCGGGCGGTGGTCCGGATGTGACGGCAACAGCCCCTTTGGGTCGGTGGCGGCCCGCGTCCCCGGTGGGGGTTGGTCGCGCGGTTCCCCGCGCCCCCGGGGGAGGTACGGCCGGGCAGCGGGCCGGTGAGGTGGGCGCCGACCGTCTCGGGCGGCAGGCCCGCCGCCAGCCAGCCGGCGACCGAGCCGCTCTCGCGGGCGTGACCCTCTTCTCCGACGACGGGCGCTGCGTGGACGACGCGGGACTGGTGCTCGACCTGCCCACCGCGATGGCCCGGCACGGCACCGCCTTCGCCCAGCCCGCGCAGAGCACCGCCATCGTCCGCGACGGCACGATCGACATCGTCGCCACCGACCACGCCCCGCACCCGGCCCGTACGAAGTCCGGTTCCTGGCTGACCGCGGCCTTCGGCCTGACGTCCCTGGAGACGGCGCTGCCGGTGGTGGCCGACGTCTTCACCGACCTGCGTACCGGCACGGTGGACTGGGCCGCGGTGGCCGCCGTGATGTCCGTACGCCCGGCGGCCGTCGGCGGCGTCGCCGACCTCGCGGGCCGCCCGACGGCGCCGGGCGAACCGGCGACCTTCCATGTCGTACGCCCCGAGCACTGGCGCCCGCACCCCGCCGCCCGCTTCAGCCGCTCGGCCAACTCCCCCTTCCACGGTGACGACTTCGCCCCCCGCGTCCGGCTGACCGCGCTGGCCGGCCGCCCCGCCCACACCCTCCCGTAGGCCGCGAACCGCGAACAGCGAAGTGCGCCCGGACGCGGCTCACCCCCGCCCGGGCGAACCGGACGGGGGGCGGGCAGGAGCGCGCGGAGAGCGGGGCGCCGGTCAGGCGCGCCAGGGCAGCTCGGCCGTCACGCGGGTCGGGCCGCCGGGCGGGGAGTCGACCGCGAGGACACCGTCCACGGAGTCGAGGCGCTCACCCAGACCGGCCAGCCCGGAACCTGCCGACAGGGACGCGCCGCCGCGCCCGTTGTCGGACACGTACAGCATCAGCCGGTCCTCGACCTGCCAGACGTCCACCGAGGCGCGGGAGGCGCCGCTGTGCTTGCTGACGTTCTGCAGCAGCTCGGAGACGGTGAAGTACGCGATGCCCTCGATGGCGGGCACCGGCCGGGCCGGCAGGTCCACGGTGACGGTGACCGGGACCGTGCAGCGGGCGGCGACCGCGGACAGCGCCGGGCCGAGGCCGCGGTCGGTGAGGATCGCCGGGTGGATGCCGCGGGCCAGGTCGCGCAGCTCCTGGAGGGCGATCTTGACCTCGCCGTGTGCCTCCTCGACCATGACCGCGCCCACTGCCGGGTCCTCCAGCAGCTTCTCCTTCGCCATGCCGAGGTCCATCGCGAGGGCGACGAGGCGGGCCTGCGCCCCGTCGTGCAGGTCGCGCTCGATCCGCCGCAGGTCGGCCGCGGCGGTGTCCACCACGACACCCCGGTCGGACTCCAGTTCGGTGACCCGGTCGTCCAGCCGGGAAGGGCCGAGCAGGCCGAGCACCATCATCCGGTCCACGTGGGCCATACCGCGGATCACCCAGGGCATGGCCAGCACCAGCAGCCCGCCGACGACCACGCACAGCGCCATGTCCGCCGGGGTGTGCAGCCACCAGCCGTGCCTGCCGTCGCCGCTGCCGTACATCTGCAGGCCCTGCTGCCCGAAGTAGACCGGAAAGATCCAGCGCCACAGCGGGTACGTCAGCAGGCCCCAGCCGTAGGTGAAGAAGCTGAGGGAGACGGAGAAGGTGAAGATGCCCCACGGGAAGTGCAGCAGCGTGTAGATGGCGTGCCGCCAGTTGACGCCGCTGCCGAGCTGGGCGCCCATCCTGGCCAGGAAGCCCTTGCCCTTGGTGCGGACCGGCCCCGGCTCGTCCACGTCGAGCAGCAGCAGCCCGCGGGCCCTGCCGCGCTCGACCCGGCCGATCGCCCGGCAGCCGCCCAGGCTCAGCACCAGCAGCGGCAGCCCGATGAAGGTGATGAGCAGGCCCGCGCTGAGCGAGAGCATCGTGACGGTCCACACGAAGCCGGTGACGGCCATCGGCAGGTTCAGCAGCGCGTAGCCGAACTCCCGCCACGTCCTGGCCTCGAAGGGCGCCCGCACCGCGACCGGGACGCGGTGCCGCTCCTGCTCCTGGACCTCGTAGCCGTACGCCATGGTCGGGACCGTCCTTTCCGCGCTGCTCGTCATACCCCAAGACTCGCCCGGCGGGGATCGCGGACCCATGGTGCCGATCGGTCTCTTCGGGGTGGGGTTACCCCTACCCGGGGCCGTCCGCCGCCCGGCGCGCGTCCGCCCCGCACGGCCGCGGGGCCGTGCGGGGCGGACACCGGTGTCAGCGCGTCAAGGTGTCAGCGCTTCAGCCTGTTACGAGAACGTGCAGGTGGTGGACCCGATGGGGAGGTTGTTGCCGGTCGAGTTGGCCGTGAAGCCGAACGTGGTGTTGCCGTCCGGGGCGATCGTGCCGTTGTAGGCGGCGTTGGTCACGCTCACGGCCCCGCCGCTGGTGGTCAGGGTGCCGTTCCACAGACTGCTGATCTGCGTCCCGGTGCCCGGCGTCCAGTTGACCTTCCAGTGGCTCGTCGGCGAGGTCCCGTGGTTCATGACCTCGACCTCGCCCTGGAAACCGCCGCTCCAGGCGTTGGTCACCGAGTACATGGCCATGCAGGTGCCGTCGCCCGGCGGGGTGGTCGGCGGCTGGGACGTGGGCGGCGTGGTCGGCGGGGTGGTGCTGCCGAGGTGGATGCCGGTGACCTCGCCGTGGCCGCCGTCGAAGGCGACGTCGGAGCAGGAGAAGAAGTTCTCGTTGCTGTCGGAGCGCACCCACTGGATGAAGATCAGCGCGTTGCCCGTACGGCCCGCGGGCAGCGCCTGGTCCCAGTAGTAGTGGCCGCCGTCGGTGCCCGGCGAGCCCACCGCGGGCGGGTTGGTGCTGGTCCCGATCGGGTCCAGGTCGGCCCAGGCCAGCGGGGTGGTCGGGGACCAGCCCTGCTTGGTCACGTAGATGTGGAACGTGCCCGGGTGCGCGGCCCAGTTGCTGTACTGGAGCTGGATCGTGGAGCCGGACGTCAGGTGCGTGCGCGGCCAGTCGTCGCGGGCCGCGTTGTAGGCGGAGAAGTCGTACGGCGACTTGTTGCCCGCGCTGCACAGCGTCCCGTCGGGCACGTAGCCGGAGGTGCGGCCGCCCGCGTTGGAGTCGAGCACCGCGAACCAGTTGTAGAGCGGCGTCGTACCGCTCTGGGCGACCGCCGCGGCACAGGCCGGGTTGGTCGGGGTGAGCGCGCCGGTGGCGGTCTTGGCGTCCTGGTAGCAGAGGTACGTACGCGAGCCGGGCGCCATCGCGACGCCGTGCGCCTGGGCGGAGCCCTGGCCGAGCAGGACGATGCCGAGGGCCGAGAGCAGCGTGGCGAGGGCAGCGATTAAGGAGAGCTTCCGGTTTCTCTTCGAGTTTCTCTTCAAGGTGGTGACCTTTCCGGGAACGTCCCCGGGGCCGTGGTCCACCGCAGCCGGGTCCCCGGGGGTGGGGGGTAGGCGGGAGACTTCATGGGAGCGCTCCCATTCGCGAAGCTAACAGCACATCAAGGACGTGTAAACAGCTCGATCACAGGTACATGCCAAAGTCGGCGCGCCACGTCCCGCGGGCCGCGGCGCGCCGGGCCGGGTCAGCTCCGGCTGGGTGCCGCCTCGGTGCCGATTCAGTGCCGCTTCACCGCTGCGGCCGGCGGAAGTCGCGGTCGCGCCAGGGGAGTTCCGCCGTCACGACGGTCGGGCCGTCGGCCGGGGAGGCGACCACGAAGAGGCCGTCCACCGAGTCGAGGCGCTCCGCGAGCCCCGCCAGGCCCGAGCCCGCCGACACGTCGGCGCCGCCGCGCCCGTCGTCGCGCACCTGGATCATCAGCCGGTCGGAGCTGCGCCACAGGTCCACCGAGGCGTGCGAGGCGCCGCTGTGCTTGCTGACGTTCTGCAGCAGCTCGGAGACGGTGAAGTAGGCGATGCCCTCGATCGCCTCGGCCGGGCGGGCGGGCAGGTCCGCGGTGACCGAGACCGGGACCGTGCAGCGGGTGGCCACCGACGACAGGGCGGCGTCCAGGCCGCGGTCGGTGAGGATCGCCGGGTGGATGCCGCGGGCCAGGTCGCGCAGCTCCTGGAGGGCGATCTTGACCTCGCCGTGTGCCTCCTCGACCATGACCGCGCCCACTGCCGGGTCCTCCAGCAGCTTCTCCTTCGCCATGCCGAGGTCCATCGCGAGGGCGACGAGGCGGGCCTGCGCCCCGTCGTGCAGGTCGCGCTCGATCCGCCGCAGGTCGGCCGCAGCGGTGTCCACCACGACACCCCGGTCGGATTCCAGTTCCGCGATCCGCTGCTCCAGCTCGTCGGACGGCTGGAGCAGCCCGCGTACCAGCGCCCGGTCCACCGCCGACATCCCGCGGGACAGGAACGGCAGCACAGGCCAGGCGACGAAGAGGGAGGTCAGCGTCACAGTGAAGGTGACGATGCCCCACGGCAGCCGGATGGCCAGATACAGCGCGTGCCGCCAGGCCACCGGATCCTTCAGCGTGACCCACAGCCAGGGCAGGAAGCCCAGGTTGCCGGGCCGCAGCGGACGCGGGTCGTCCACCTGCACCCCCAGCAGCCTGCGCGCCCTGGCCCGTTCCACCGTGCCCAGCATCCGGCAGCCCAGCAGGCCCATCGCGAGCAGCGGCAGGCCGATCACGGTGACCGACAGGCCCGCGCCGATCGACAGCGTCGCGACGACGTAGACGAAGCCGAGGATCGACATCGGGAGGTTGAGCAGCAGGTTGAGGATCTCCTTCCACGTCACAGCGTCGAAGGCGAAGCGCGGTGGCGGGAGGGCGGCGCTGTCGGCCGGGTCGGCCGCGGCGGCGGTGACCGTGCGGGATGCGGAGGGCGGCGAGGCGTTCATGGCCCCAGCCTGCCGGGGGAGCGGCCTCCCGCGCCATGGGGGGAGTGGGCGGGAGCTGGGT
>NZ_JAJSYW010000298.1:0-5068 GCF_036815005.1 Streptomyces sp. IBSBF 2435
GGGGTTGTCCGCGGGGGTGGGCGGCGGGAAGGCGGCGCCGAGGACGGGGCGGTGCTCGGTGCGGCCCGCGTAGGACAGGGTGCCGCCGAGGCGCAGCCGCAGAGCGCCCGCGAAGGCGGCCTCGACGGGTCCCGCGTTCGGGCTCGGGTGCGCGGCGGCGTCCCGGCGCCAGGTGCGCAGGGCGTCCACCGGGTGCGTGGACGCCAGCGCGGCCAGGGCCGCGGTGAGCCGGGCGCCGGGCCAGCCCGCGACGTCGTCGAGCCGGGCCGCGGCCCACCCGAAGCGCAAGTGGCGCGGCGAGCGGTGCCCGACCATGGCGTCGAGCGTGTTGACCGCCCGGAAGCCCGCGAGCCCCGGCACCCCGCAGAGCGCGCCCCAGACCAGGGCGCCCACCACTGCGTCCGACGTGTTCTCGGCGACCGACTCCACCACGGCCCTGGCGATCCCGTCGGCGTCGAGGTGCTGCGGGTCCCGCCCGCACAGGTGCGGCAGCCGGGCCCTGGCCGCCTCGATGTCCCCGGCGTCGAGCGCGGCGGCGACGGCCCGCGCCTCCGCGGCCAGCGACGTACCGCCCAGCACCGACCAGGTGCAGGCCGCCGTCAGCCCGGCCGTCAGCGCGGCCGAGTGCCGTACCGCCCGCCCGGCGAGCGCGGCGGCACCCACCACGGCGCCGGTGCTCAGCGCCGTGTAAACGGCGCCGCTGAGCCGGTCGTCCCGCCACATCCGGCGCTCCAGCGCCCCCGCCGCGCGCCCGAACACCGCGACCGGATGGCCGCGGCGCGGGTCACCCGCGACGAGATCGCCGAGAAAGCCGAGCGCGGCGCCGTACGCGTGAACGCGATCGGCACGCATCAGCTCAGACCGCCGTCACACCCCGAGGGGCCGGCGTACACAAGGACGTACCGGGAAGGGCGCCGGGCATGGCAGGAGTCCTCACTCAGGGTCCGCGCCCTGGTTCGACGTGACCGGCGGTGAGAGTCTCCTGGCTCCCGGATCTACGCACTCCCGGTCTTCCAACCGGCGGGGCCGGCCGTGACGTACGGGTCGGGAGTGCACTCCCCGGTGACAGTGGCGGGACCGCGCCGGATTCGCACCGGACTTCCTCTCCTGCCGCCGTATGGCCCCCGCAGTCCACCATGCTCGCGCAGGCCCGTCAACCAGCCTGTGACCTGGGGCGACGGAGTGTGGTGAGGTCCACACCCCGCCGCGGGGCGCGGCTACTTGGCCACGATCAGCCAGATGCCCCAGGCCACGGCCGCCGTACACGCGGCGAAGCAGGCGTAGGCCCCGCTGCGCGCCAGCGCGGCGCCGCCCGGCCGGGACAGGCCGACCACGCCGAGGGTGAAGACGCCGACCAGGCCGACGGTGGAGACCAGGGTGACGGCCAGGACCGAGCCGAGGGCGTGCCAGTCGATGCTCATACGGGGCTCCTCGGGGTGGTCAGGCGGCCGTGGTGGTCGGGGTCGCGGGTCCGGCCGGCGCGATGGGCGCCGCCGGGGTCGGGACGGCGGCCGGCGGCTGGAGCACCGCGGCGATCGCCGCGGTCACCGCGCCCTGCGGCTCCGCGCCGAGGTCGTCGTTGACGTTGGTGTGGTTGACCGGCTTGCGGCGGGCCGCGGTACGGATCACGGCGCAGATCGCCAGGCCCGCGACGGCGACAACGGCCACGCCCCAGCCGCCCTGGTCGGCCAGCAGCGCCGCGCCGGCGGCCACCAGCCCCGCGGCGGGCAGCGTGAGCGCCCACGCGGCGACCATCCGCCCCGCGGTGCTCCAGCGCACCACCGCGCCGCTGCGGCCGAGGCCCGCGCCCATCACCGAGCCCGAGCAGACCTGGGTGGTGGACAGCGCGAAGCCGAGGTGGGAGGAGGCCAGGATGGTCGCGGCGGCACCGGTCTGCGCCGCGAAACCCTGCTGCGGCTGGATGTCGGTGATGCCCTTGCCCATGGTGCGGATGATCCGCCAGCCGCCTATGTACGTGCCCAGCGCGATGGCCGCGCCCGCCGAGACGATGACCCACAGCGGCGGGTCGGAGTGCGGGGCGATGACGCCGCCGGTGATCAGGGCGAGGGTGATGACGCCCATGGTCTTCTGCGCGTCGTTGGTGCCGTGGGCGAGCGAGACCAGGCTCGCGGAGGCGATCTGGCCCGCCCGGTAGCCCTTGGCGGTGGTCTGCGGATCGGCGCCGCGGCCGAGCCGGTAGCTCAGCCGGGTGGCCAGCGTCGCGGCGAGGCCCGCCACGACGGGGGCGGCGAGCGCCGGGATGAGGACCTTCATCACGACCGCCTCGCCGTGCACCCCGTGCCGGCCGACCGCGACCAGCGTGGCGCCGATCAGGCCGCCGAAGAGGGCGTGCGAGGAACTGGACGGCAGCCCGGCCAGCCAGGTCAGCATGTTCCAGACGATCGCGCCGACCAGCGCGGCGAAGATCATCGCGGGTTTGACGCCGGCGGACTCCTCGATGATGCCGCCGGAGATGGTCTTGGCGACCTCGACGGACAGGAAGGCGCCGACGAGGTTGAGCACGGCGGACATGGCCACCGCCGTCTTGGGCTTGAGTGCACCGGTGGAGATGGTGGTGGCCATCGCGTTGGCGGTGTCGTGGAAACCGTTCGTGAAGTCGAACACGAGTGCGGTGGCGATGACGATTCCGATCAGGAGCGTCATGTGTTCCATGGACCCAGGCAATCGTTCGATCGGACAGTGGCGAGGCGAACGTACGGATCATTGATGAACGGAAGGTGAACTGGCGGCGGACTCGCGGTGCCGACATGGCGCGGAGATGAACAGGGCCGGAACGGCACCCCGCGACGGGGGCCGTGCCGCGGCCCCCCGCGTACCGCCACCGTACGCCTCAGGACCGGCCCGAGATCCGGTCGGCGTACCGCGCGACCCGGTCGGTGGCCGCGCTCCGCCCGGCCATCTCCCGCCGGTCGGCGCCCCGGTAGGCCGCGTACATCCCGCGCACCCCCGCCCACCGCAGCGGCTCCGGCTCCCAGCGCCGCACCCGGTGGCCCACCCACGGCAGCGCCGTCAGCTCGGTGCCGTGGCCCTGGCCCGAGTCCAGCCGCACCAGGTCCCGCAGCGTACGGGCGGCCAGGTTCGACGTCGCCACCCCGCTGCCGACGTAGCCGCCCGCCCAGCCGAGGCCGGTCGTACGGTCCAGCTGCACGCTCGCGCACCAGTCCCGCGGCACCCCGAGCACCCCCGACCAGGCATGCGCCACCGCGACCCCGGCCGTTGCGGGGAAGAGCCGCACCAGCACCTCCCGCAGCGCGCCCACCGTACGGTCCGAGGTCCGCCCGTCGTTGTCGGTACGGGAACCGAAGCGGTACGGCACCCCGCGCCCGCCCAGCGCGATCCGGCCATCGGCGGTGCGCTGCGCGTACATGTACGCGTGCGCCATGTCGCCCAGCGTCTCGTTGCCCTCCCAGCCGATCGTCGCCCACAGCTCGGGCGGCAGCGGCTCGGTCACGATCATCGAGGAGTTCATCGGCAGCCAGGTGCGGCGCTGCCCCTTCACCGACGCGGTGAAGCCCTCGGTGCAGCGCAGCACATAGGGCGCGCGGACCGTGCCGTACGGGGTGACCGCGTGCTTGGGGCGGATCTCGGTCACCGTCGTCGACTCGTGGAGGGTCACCCCGAGGCGCTCCACCGCCGCGGCCAGCCCCTGGAGCAGCTTCACCGGGTGCACCCGGGCGCCGTGCGGGGTCCAGGTCGCGCCGACCGTGCCCGCCGCCCTGATCCGCCGCGCCGACTCCGCCGCGCCCAGCAGCACCCGGTCCTTCTCACCGAAGGCCAGCTCCTGCTCGTGGTACGCCCGCAGCCGCGCCAACTGCGCCGGGGAATACGCCACTTCCAGCACGCCGCCCTGCTCGATGTCCGCGTCGATGCCCTCCGCGGCGGCGACCCGCACCACCTCGCCGACGGTCGCGTTCATCGCCTGCTGCAACGCGACAGCCGCATCGTGGCCGTGCAGCTCGGCGTAGCGGTCGCGCCCCGCGATGCCGTTGTAGAGCCAGCCGCCGTTGCGCCCCGAGGCGCCGTAGCCGCAGAATCTCGCCTCCAGCACGGTGATCCGCAGGAAGGGCACCGCCTGCTTGAGGTAGTACGCCGTCCACAGCCCCGTGTAGCCGCCGCCGACGATCACGACATCGGCCTCCGCGTCCCCCGGCAGCGGCTCGCGCGGCAGCGGTATGCCGGTGCCTGCGTACCAGAACGAGATGCCGCCGTTGACGGTGGTCATAATGCACCTGCAATCGCTGTGGACCCCAGTGGTGTGCGGGGACGCTACTGCCCGCGCGGCGGCCACGGCAACGCCCGACCCGCGAAGGAGGCCGCCGTGCAGGACGCCGTCGAGAAAGCCTGGTCGGACGTGGTCGACACGGCCCGCCGCACTGTCGCCGACGGGCTCGTCGTCGGCACGTCGGGCAATGTGTCCGCGCGGGTCGGCGAACTCGTCGTCGTGACGCCGACGGGAGTGCCGTACGACCGGCTGCGCCCCCACGACGCGGTCGCCGTCGACCTCGACGGGCGGCAGGTGCGCGGCGAACTGCGCCCCACCAGCGAACTGCCCCTGCACCTGGCCGTCTACCGCGGTACCGGAGCCCGGGCGATCGTCCATACGCACGCGGCGCACGCGACGGCGGTGTCCACCCTCACGGGCCGGCTGCCGCCGGTGCACTACATGACCGCGGCCCTCGGCGGGACCGTCAGGGTCGCCCCCTACGCCCTCTACGGCACCCCCGAGCTGGCCGAGGCCGCGCTGGCCGCCCTGCGCAGCCGTACGGCCTGCCTGCTGGCCAACCACGGCACGATCGCCTACGGCGAAACGCTGGACCGGGCGTACGAGCGCACCGCGCAGCTGGAGTGGATGTGCCGCGTCTGGCTCCTCGCGAGCGCTGCCGGCGTGCCTCGCACCCTCACGCCCGCCGACCTCGCCGCCGCGGCGGCCCGCTTCTCGTCCTACGGCCAGCGCGATGCCTGACGGCGGGCTCGGGGGTCCGCGGTCCGCGGGCCCCTCGGGGGGGGGGGGGGGGGCCGGGGGCGCCGGGGGGGGGGGGCGCGGGCG